>JAISYX010000077.1 GCA_031269595.1 Oscillospiraceae bacterium | reverse complement strand
CGGTAAGGTTGACATTCTTGTTTCAGGTATAGGCACAGGCGGAACAATTACAGGTGCAGGCGAATATTTAAAGTCACAGAATCCTAACATCAAGGTTGTGGCTGTTGAGCCGGCAGATTCCCCCGTTCTTTCTGAGGGTCGTCCCGGCCCCCATAAGATTCAGGGCATAGGCGCAGGCTTTGTTCCTGACACACTTAACACAGGCGTTTATGATGAAATTGTAACAGTTAAAAATGAGGATGCATTCCAAATTGGCCGTGAGGTAGCTCATGCTGAGGGTCTTTTGGTTGGTATTTCTTCAGGTGCAGCACTTTGGGCTGCAACAGAGATTGCAAAACGCCCCGAAAATGCAGGCAAGAACATTGTTGTTATACTGCCTGATACAGGTGAGCGTTATCTCTCTACCGCACTTTTTGAGAGCTAAGTTTTAAATAATAATTTAAGAGGTGTTGCTGAAATTCAGCAACACCTCTTTTTGATTCATCTATTAATATGTTAAAAATACCTTTTTAACAATCCGGCAAAGGCTGCACCGTGACGGGCTTCGTCCTTGCACATCTCATGCACTGTGTCGTGTATAGCATCCAAATTTTGTGCCTTAGCCATTTTAGCAAGCTCCAGCTTGCCTGCGCAGGCTCCGCCCTCTGCACTTACACGCAGCTCAAGGTTCTTTTTGGTGCTGGTAGTTACAACCTCGCCTAAAAGCTCGGCAAACTTGGCGGCGTGCTCTGCCTCTTCAAAGGCTATTTTGGTATAGGCAAGCTCAACCTCGGCAAAGCCCTCTCTTGCGGCCTGTCTGGCCATAGCAAGATACATGCCAACCTCTGTGCATTCACCCATAAAGTTATCTCTTAGTCCCTGCACTATTTCAGGGTCTACACCTTGAGCAACACCTATTCTGTGCTCATCTGCCCAAGCGGTAGAAACCTCGCTGACCTCATTAAACTTAGAGGCAGGAACGCCGCACTGGGGGCACTTTTCAGGAGGTGCATCCCCCTCATGTGTGTAACCGCATACAGAACAAACATACTTTTTCATAATAAACTACTCCTTTAATAATGTTAATTTTTATATAGCAAGGCCAAAAAGGCCGAGTTTGCTATGATTTCCCCGCACAATCGGGGCAGAGTCCGTTAAAGTGCAGGTTGTGTCCAACGCTTGTGTAGCCGCTGAGCACGCCCGCTTTATAGTCAAGCAGAGGGATTAAGTCCTCAAATATATCATCTACTCTGCCGCAGCTTGTGCACATAATGTGATGATGCTGGCGGGTCTCGCCGTCGTAACGCTCTGCACCCTCCGGCATAGAAATTTGAATAATATCGCCGGATTCCCTTAACCATGCCAGATTCCTATAAACTGTGCCAAGGCTGATGTTGGGTATATCCTTTTTAATTTGAAGATAAACCGTCTCTGCACTGGGGTGAATTTTAGTCGATTTTAGATATGAGAGTATGGCCTCCCGCTGTCTGCTGTATCTCTCCTGCATATTCAGTTAGCACGCTAACATAACATTTTAGCCTGCGCCCTACCTTTCATGTTATTTGTGAGCGATTACTCTAATAAAAATAATTATTACTGTTATTATAAATTATGGGATTGAGTTTGTCAAGAAATTTTATAAAACTTTTTTATAAAATTTAAATAATTTGTTTGACAGCTACATAAAATATGGTATAATTGAGTTGGGATTTTGCAACTTTATTGCAAAATCATTTAGAAGGAGTGAGGGCTATGTTGTTGGAATTTAGGGTAAAAAACTGCAAAAGCTTTAAGGAGGAGCTTTTTTTCTCTATGGAGCCAGCCCCAAAACAAAAGGGTCTTGATTATAGTATTTTAAAAAAGAAAATCGGTCGAAAGACTTATAAGGCTCTGTGCTCATCTGTTGTTTATGGTGCAAATGCTTCTGGTAAAACTAACATTATTAATGTCATGGACGCTTTTAAAGAAATTCTGCTAAGAGGTAATATTGAAGATGGTAATGGTGGTCATATCCAAAATGTCAGTGCCGATAAACTGATGTTTTTGCCTAATAAAGATAACAAGGAAGATGTACCTGTTGAGTTTTATATTAAGTTCATTTTGGATAATACACTTATCGAATATTCTTTGCATATTAACCTTGGCAGCTTTTTAAATAGAAATTACGAAAGATGCATTTCATTTGAAGAGTTAAAGATTAACGAGGAACTAATTTATACCGTAAAAGAAGACAGTGATAGCTTGGTTGAAATTAAATTAAATGAAAATTTTGAAAAACTGAAAAAACTCTTACCTAATGATTTTTCTAAGCGATATAAAACCGAGTGCGATTTAGAACAAACAATGACATTGTTCTCATTTTTAGAAAAACCAGAAATCGACAATATTTCAATGAAAAAACAGCTACCGAAAACAGATATATTTCTCATGAACACATTTAAGGTGGTTTTTAGTGAAGAGCTAGCCAAAGCAATAAAAACTTGGATTATTGAGAGTTTTATTGTTATGCCAATGTGTAATGTACATGTGCTTCCTGCTAGAGATGAAAATGGTACTGTGCGTTATGATTACAGTATGAACCGTGCCATAAAAGCATTTGCTGCAGCGGCAAATGAGCTAACCTATTTTAAAGATAGTGAGGGAAACCCGATTCTGCTTTCGGCTATATCAGATAACAGGTATGTTAAGTCAGACGTATTTGAATCTTATGGAACAATCCGTTTTGCCGAGCTGTTTCCTCTTATTTGTGAAGCTCTTGATAATGGTAGAGTACTTGTAATGGATGAATTTGATGCGTCTATGCATCCTACTGTAATATCAAGCATAATAAATTTATTTCACAATGATGAAATAAACAAAAATGGGGCACAGCTTATCTTTAACACACATAACCCGATCTTTTTAGATTCAAGGTTGTTTCGTCGTGATGAAATCAAACTGGTTGAGTGGGATAATGCTACAGGCAGTAATGTTTATACCTTAGCTGATTTTAAAACCTCCGGTGCAAATGCGGTGAGAAAAAATGAGAATTTGATGAAAAATTATTTAGAGCACCAATATGGTGCAATCATGGATGTTGACCTTTCTTCTTGCTTTGGGGATGTGTACGTCAATGCAGAGGAGTGGTAATATGCAGAGACGTAAGCAAATCAAAGCGTATCATTTCACTGTGGAGGGACAGACTGAGGCACTCTATTTGAAGAGGCTGAAAGAGCTGATTAATGAGCAGGCTAATGCCAATTGTAAAGTAGATTTCACGATTAAAAAATGTGAAAGAGACCATCCTCTTCGATACGCAAAATCCCTTGGCCTTGGGGTTGAAGAAGTTTATCACTGCATTGATTACGAGGGGGGAACGGAAGATTATAGTAAAAACCTTGCAAATATCCTTAGGGACTTAATTGCTGCAAGAAAAGAAAAAGGAATAAAATACCATCTGTGCTACTCTAATTTAACCTTTGAACTTTGGATAATATTGCACAAAGCGGATTGTCGTTCGTACAAGGCCAATCAAGATAAATATTTGAAAGATATAAATAACGCTTTTAAAATAAAATTTGAGTGCTTAAATGATTATAAAAAAGAGGTGAATTTTAAAAAGCTACTTTCTTCAATTACCTTGACAGATATTGAAAATGCTATCAAGAGGGCAAAAGATATTGACGCCTATAATGCTAATACATATAAACCTATAAAATCAGGATTAAGCAAAGGCGTGTTCGGAGATACATATTTTGAAAACAATCCATCTCTGAATTTTCACAAACTTGTTGAGAAGATACTTAAACAATGTGGTCTTCTAAAATGAAGAAAGCTCCTGCTTATCTGTTCAACACAGATAAGCAGGAGCTTTTGTAAACTAAAAACGCAGGCACAAAGCCTAAAATCTTAAACAATAACTATGTGTGCGGGCTGATTTTCTTTTTGGTTCTTTTTCTTTTATTTCAAAAAGAAAAAGAACTAAGCGCGCAGCTCGGCCTCAACCTTGCCCAAGGCCTTGATAATCTTATTTACAACAGCCTGCGCCTCCTCGGCTGTGAGAGAGGCCTCACTTGACCGCAGGGTTATGCTATAGGCCACACTCTTCTTCCCCTCTTCAATTTGCTTGCCTTGATATACATCAAACAGCGTGACGTTCTCTAACAGCTTGCCTGCGCTGCTCTTGATTATCTTTTCAAGCTGTATAACAGGAGTTTCCGCCTTGCAGATTATAGCCAAATCCCTTGTAACAGCGGGATATTTCGGCAAAGGCTTATACTGCTTCTCGCTGGCAGCGGCCGCAAAGATTGCGGGCAGATCCAGCTCTGCGGCGTACAGCTTTATATCTAAATCATAGTTTTGAGTGACTAAGGGGTGTATCTCGCCTAAAATGCCTATCTCTGCCCCGTTTAGGCTTAGCTTAGCGCAACGTCCCGGGTGGTAGGCGTTGGAATCAGCGAAGGCTTCCACATCATAGTCATCAATGCCAAGCTTTGCAAGCAGCACCTCTACCGCACCCTTGAGGGCGTAGAAATCGTTGTTCTCGCCATACAAGCCTAGGACTATCTTCTTCTGCTCCAAGGGCAGCTTGGCGGCATTCTCGTCAGGGATATACTCTGTGGCCAGCTCAAACAGGGCAGCAGAGAGATTGCGGTTGTTGTAGTTCCTCGCCAGAGCCTCCAGCATGGAGGGCAGGGCGGTTGTGCGCATTATGCTTGTATCCTCGCCAAGAGGGTTGGATATTACTATAGACTTGCGCAGGGGTGAATCCTGAGGAATTTTCACCTTATCGTAATATTTGGGACTGATGAAGGAGTAGGTGATAATCTCTGTGTAGCCCTGAGCACGCAGAACCTCGCTTATTTTGCTCTCGAACTGCTGAGAGAGGGTGTATTTGCCCTGTGCACTGCCCTTAACCCCTGTTGATGGTATGTTGTTGTAGCCGTAAATACGTGCGACCTCCTCGGCTATATCGGCCTTGTGCTCTAAATCCCCTCGATAGGTTGGCACGTAGATAAGGCCCTCTTTAACGGTGCAGTCAAGGCGGTTGAGAATGGTGACAATCTCGGCCTCTGTTAGCTTTATATCAAGGAAGCTGTTGAGCCACTCCGTCTCAAGGGGGATGCTGTGCTGCTTCTCCTCAAACTGCTTATCGGCTATTATGCCGTCCAGAACCGTTCCTGCGCCCAGGAGCTCGACCAGCTCGCAGGCTCTCTCCAGTGCAGGGAGGCAGTTGTTGGGGTCTAGGCCCTTCTCATAACGGGAGGAGGCATCTGTCCTCATGCCAAGAGCACGGGCTGTGCGGCGTATTGAAGCCCCGTTAAACACGGCAGATTCAAACACTATGGTGGTGGTATCCTCCATGATTCCGCTGTATTCGCCGCCCATTACGCCTGCTACGGCCACTGGCTTTGCAGCGTCGGCTATAACCAGCATCTCGCTGGTGAGTGTGCGCTCCTGCCCGTCCAGAGTGGTTATTTTCTCGCCGTTTTGGGCACGGCGCACGTTGATTTCGCGCTCATCTATAAAGCGTATATCAAAGGCGTGCATGGGCTGGCCGTATTCCAGCATGACATAGTTGGTTATGTCAACTATGTTGTTAATGGGGCGCACTCCGCTTGCCCTCAATCTCTCCCTAATCCAGCGGGGAGAGGGTTCTATTTTAACATCCTTGACCACACGGGCGGAGTACATGGGGCACAGCTCAGCATCGTGAATCTTCACATCTTTAAGCTCGGCGGAAATATCCCCGCCACCCGCCTTGACAGCGGGAGTTCCCAGCTTAAAGGGCAGCTCAAAGGAGGCCGCTGCCTCCCTTGCAAGGCCTGTAACAGAGAGGCAATCGGGGCGGTTTGAGGTGATTTCAAACTCAAAGGCCACGTCGTCAAGACCTATGGCAGAGTGAATATCCTGCCCGATTTCGCATTCCTCTTCAATAATAAATATGCCGTCCTCAATAGCATAGGGGAAGTCGTTGAGCGTAAGGCCAAGCTCCTTTAAGGAGCAGAACATGCCGTGAGATTCCACGCCCCTGAGCTTGCCCTTTTTAATTTTGATGCCGCCTGCAAGAGTGGAGCCATCCAGCGCAACGGGCACAAGCTGCCCCGCCTGCACATTGGTTGCCGCCGTTACAATTTGGATAGGCGCAGCCTGACCCACATCTGTTTGGCAGATTTGCAGCCTTTCGGCGTCGGGGTGCTTTTCCACGCTTAGCAGCTTGCCCACAACCACCCTGCTAAGCTCGTGGCCGGAGGGCTCAAAGCCCGTTACCATAGAGCCTGTCATGGTGAGCATATGGGCAAATTCCTTATCGGATATATTTTGTGTGTTAACAAAATCGTTTAACCATTTTTTTGAGAGTATCATTTTATTCCTCCTGAATTAAATTGAAAATTGAGAATTGAAAGTTGAAAATTGTGGTGATTTGCTGCGCAAATTTTGATTGAAGTTCGTAGGGGATGGGCTTGCCCGTCCCGTAGACCGCACGGGATGTGTGAGAGCGGGAGGACTGTTACTTTTCTGTCGCCCCGCTGACGTGCGTCATTGCGAGCACCACTACGCTTGAGTGTATCCTGCTGTTACGAGTGCGAAGCAATCCAGTAGGACTCAAGCCCTTGTGCTGCTGTGGAGCGTCTGGCCTTTCTCCGCTGGATTGCTTCGCACACCACACCTTGTGTTTATTTTGGCTTTGCTGCGTGCTCGCAATGACGCAGCTTTTATGGCTTCAAAGTCATTTGGTGTACCACTGTAGCTTTTTGGGCAAATTTGAAGTTTTAAGATTTACAGAGCAGTAGGGGCAGACCTACTGATTTTTTAGTGCGATTCATTTAATGTTCAATCAAAGAAATACAACACATTCCAACCTTCATTTGCCATTTGTCATTTATCATTTCTAAAACTGCCCCAAAAACCTCAAATCATTTTCATAAAACAGCCTTAAATCGTCAATATTATACCGCCGCATAACAATGCGCTCAAGGCCTAAGCCAAAGGCAAAGCCGCTGTATACCTCTGGGTCTATTCCGCAGCCTGAGAGCACCTTGGGGTGCACCATGCCGCAGCCTAAAATTTCTATCCAGCCCTCGCCCTTGCAAAGACGGCAGCCCTTGCCGCCGCAGGCAAAGCACATTATGTCTGTTTCAGCGGAGGGCTCTGTAAATGGGAAGTGATGCGGCCTGAACCTGACCTGCGAATCCTCGCCGTAAAGCCTTTTTACAAAGATTTCCAGCGTGCCCTTTAAATCTGCCATGGTTATGCCCTTATCCACAACCAAGCCCTCAATTTGATGGAAGAGGGGCGAATGGGTTGCGTCAACGGCATCTGAGCGGTATACCCTGCCCGGGGAGATTATGCGTATAGGGGGCTTTTGCTGCTCCATGGTGCGCACCTGCACGGGGGAGGTCTGTGTGCGCAGCAGGATGTTATCTGTTATATAAAAGGTGTCCTGAGTGTCTCTTGCAGGGTGGTCTTTAGGCAGGTTAAGAGCCTCAAAGTTGTAGTAATCATACTCAACCTCAGGGCCTTCTACTATATCAAAGCCCATGCCCACAAATATCTCCTTAACCTCGTCCAGAACAGCTGTTAAGGGGTGCTTGCTGCCCAAGGGGCGTTTATTCCCGGGAATGGTTACATCCAGCTTTTCGCTAAGCAGACGCTGCTCTGTCTCCTTCTCCTTGATAGACTGCGCTCTCTCGCTTATCTCCTGCTCAATAAAGGCTCTAACCTCGTTGGCAAGCTGGCCGATTATCGGCCTCTCCTCTGCCGAGAGCCCGCCCATTTGCTTGAGTATGGAGGTAAGCTCACCCTTTTTGCCTAAAATTTTAACTCTAAAGGATTCTAATTCCTGTGGGCTGCTTATGCCCGCAAGCTCCGCTGAGGCAGAGCTTCGAATTGCTTCAAGCTGTTGTTTCATATAAGCACCATGTGCTAGAGGGCCCGCACACACAATATTATAAAGATTTTTGTGCGGCCTCCTGCGTCCTTTCTTACTTTTTATTTCAAACTTATTTACCTCTAACTAAAATAAAAAGTCCGCTGCGCCCCAAGCTAAGGGACGAAAGCGGACTTTCGCGGTACCACCCAAATTCCCACCTAAAAGGCAGGCACTTTGTAATTTATAACGTAAATAACCCGTTGCGGCCAAGCCGCACCGCTCCTGCGCTGAAATTCGGTTTTTTACCAAGCAAAGGTGCTTTCAGCCTATGTCACCTATCTCTAAATGCCCTGCGGTAAAACTTACTTTGGCGCAATCTATGCGTTTTTGCTGTTTTTATCTAAGCTAGTATAGCATATTACAGCAAAAATCGCAAGAGATAATTTGTAAATTTTCACCTTAAACACAAGGGGTTTAGGGAATGATATGGCCTTTAACCGTTGTGTCGCTAAGGGAGCTCTCTCCACCAAAGATATATAGCTTTATTGCATCTGTATCCTTTAAGGCCGTTTTAGCTTCGGGTATATCTCTGCCGTTATCCAGCAGCAGTAAGGGAGCTTGAATTCTGGCGGCAAAGGCACAGCCCGCAAGAGCATCGGGGAAGCTTGCGCCTGTAGCCACGGCTGCCACGCCCTTGGCAAAGCTGGACTTAAACTCATTGTAAATTGCAACAGAGGTAGCGTAACGGTTGGCTCCTGCTATTCTCTTTGTGGTTTTAACGCCATATTTTGATTTAAGACTGTTTACCGCCGCATCGTTAACAGAATCTGAGCCGCCTATAATATAGGCATTTTCGGCATTAACGCTCTTGATATATGCCCCTG
>JAISYX010000030.1 GCA_031269595.1 Oscillospiraceae bacterium | reverse complement strand
GATGTTTTCAGATATACAGCAAGTGCTCATTAACCTGTGCGTTGAAAAAAGACGAAACAGACACCCTTTGCAGTTGTTGTGTTAAGTTAGTGCATATGGGACGATGTCCACATCGTCCCATTTTCTCGAAATTTGCAGGTGTTCACGGGATGATGTGGACATCATCCCGTACGAAACGTAACGCTTTAGACCTTACAGAGTTTATTAAAAACCGCCAATAATACGAAAGGAAGAGACGCAGGCGCAGCAGACAATTTTACATATTGTTGGTGTGCAAGGTCTCAACGCATGGTGTTTGTTATGCCGCTAAATTTTGCGCTTGCTCCCCATGTAAGAAAAAAAGAATCCTCACGCTCTGTTATGATGGATGCCATAATCCCGCTGCTTATGCTGCTTATAGTACCGTTTATTTACAGCAGCTTAAGGGTGCTGAGCATAACGGGAGCAGCTGTGCTTTCGGCTGTTGTCTCTGAGGCTCTCTTCTGCCTTTTCGCAAGAAAGGACATAACAGTAGCCGACCTTTCAGCAGTAGTAACTGGGCTTGTTGTTGCTATGCTAATGCCTGTTTCTGCTCCGCTGTGGCTGCCTGTGGCCGCCTCGGCTTTTGCAATTCTGGTAGTAAAGATGCCCTTAGGCGGCATGGGTAACACCCCATTTAACCCCGCCGCAGGCGGCGTAGCCTTTGCAACCGTATTTTTTACAGGCGAATTATTTAAATACAGAGATACCAAGCTCCTTGAGCCTCTGCCTGTTTTTGCAAACCCTAATCTGGCGGGGGTAGAATCCCCTGCACTGCTGCTGCACAGGCACACAAGGCCTGATATATTCCCTTCAGAGATGGCCTTGGGCAACTTCCCCGGGCCTATGGGGACAAGTGCAGTGCTGGTAATTGCAGCCTGTGCTATATATCTTATGCTAAGGAAGACTGTCCCGTGGCAAATTCCTGTGTTTTTTATTGGAACGGCCGCAGTTTTTGCTCTGCTGTTCCCCAGAATCCCGGGCAACAGGCTGGAATCACTCACCTTTGAGCTGCTCTCAGGCTCGCTTGTGTTTGCGGGAGTGTTTATGGCAGCTGAGCCCTCCACCGCCCCTAAGTCCTCAGTGGCAAGGGGTATGTACGGCGCACTGGGAGGCCTGCTATGTATGCTTTTGCGGTATTTTGGAATATACGAGCAGGGGGCCTGCTTTGCAATATTAATGGTAAACGCCGTATCCTATTCGCTGGATAGACTGGGGATGCAGCTAGCGGCTAGAGGCAAGAGGTAAGAGGTAAGATGCAAGAATTCCTAAATTACCTGGCTCCCTCTTGGAGGGAGGAAGAGTTTAAACCCTTTAATCAAAATTTGCCGCAGCAAATTCGCCTTAATTTTCAACTTTCAACTTTCAATTTTCAACTTAAAAGGGAGGTTTAACTGTGCCGCAACCCAAACATGCCTTTATGCATATCTTATTTGCAAAAAACCCCATACTGGTTAGAGCTATTGGGCTTGGGCCGGTTATATCTACCACGCTTTCACTTAAAAACGGCGTGGCTATCTCTCTTATTATGGTCGTCCTCACCCTTGGGGGCACTGCCTTTGACATCCTGCTTGCCAGTAGAATACCCGACCGCTTCCGCCTTCCTGCACACATGGTGCTCTCAACTGCACTGCTGATACCCGCCTATTTGATGTGCAATTTGCTAATGCAGCACTCTATTGCCGCACTTGGGGTGTTCGCACCTCTAATGGCGGTTAACTCCATACTCTCTGCAATTAAAGGCAGCAAGGCCGAAAGCAGGCGTGTTTTCATGAGTGAATCCCTCGGCAACCTTGCGGGCTTTGTGGGCGTGGTGCTTCTCCTCTCTATTGTGCGTGAGCTGCTCACAACAGGGACTCTTTGGGGAGTTCAAATGCAAAACAGCTTCCGGCTAAGCGGAGCACGCCTGCCCTTTATCTGCTTTATAGCATTGGGCTTTTGCGCCGCTTTAAGCAAATATATACGCATTTTAAACAAGCCGGCAGATTCACGCCGCACTGAAAGGGGATGAGCTTTTGAACAGCCTCTCTGCATTTTTAACCTATGGTTTTATGGCAATGCTTACGCAAAATATGCTATTTACGGGAGGCATAGCCTCCAGCCGCCTTTTACAGGTTGCAAAAAGGCGCAAGGGATACCCTCTTTATTGCCTGCTGGTGTTTATTTTTGCCTTTGTAGGGGAGCTGCTCTGCTTCCCCCTAATGAGACTTGCCAAGGATGGCTGGGCTGCAATGTATCTGCGTCCGCTGATATTTGCAATTGTGGTTAGCGTGCTTTATCTTGCAGCAAGAATAGTGCTTGCAAAGCTTGCTCCAAATGTTTATAATAAGATAGCCCCTGTGCTGGCTAACTCTGCCCTTAACGGCATAGTCTTTTGTGTGCCCCTTATTGTGGGCAGGCTCTCAATAAGCTTTGCAGCTGCTCTTGGCTTTGCCATAGGGGCGGGAGTGGGCTTTTTTATAGCCACCTGGCTTGTGTGCGAGGGTATAGAGAGAATAGATAACCCGCAGGTTCCCCGCTCGTTTAGGGGTATCCCCGCCTCTCTTGTTTATATAGGGATACTTGGGCTTGCCTTTAGCGGCTTTACAGGCACTAATATTTATATCTAAGGAGCAGTGCTTATGATAATCGACTTTCACACCCATATATTCCCCGATAAAATCGCCGCCGAGGCACTCACCTCTCTTGAGGGCACAAGCGGCTTTAAACGAGCCATAGAGGGCACAGCCGCCCATTTGCTTGAGGCAATGGAACAAAACGGGGTTGATTATTCCGTGCTTTTGCCCGTGGCCACCAATGTGCGTCAGGTGGGCAGAATTAACGATTATGCCCTTGAGCTGCAAAATCAAAATTCAAAGCTTATTGCCTTTGCAGGTATGCACCCCGACCACCCCGGCATAAAGGGCGAGCTGGAGCGGGTTAAGGCTCTGGGCGCAAGGGGAGTTAAAATACACTCAGACTTTGTTGGTCACGACTGCGACGATGCCGCAACTGTCAATTGCGTTCGCATTTGTGCAGAGCTGGAGCTTCCTGTGTTGCTGCACGGCGGCTGCGACCCCTCCTTTCCTGAGCTGCCCCGCTGCACTCCTCACAGGGTTTACAGGCTCACTAAGGCAGTACCTCAGGCCACTCTTATAATCGCACACATGGGCGGCTACAGGCGTTATGATGAGGCTCTGCTCTATCTTAAGGATACCTCGGTGTATCTTGACACCTCCGCTGCGCTGGGCTGGTGCTATGATAAAAGCGTGGATAGAATAATAAAGGAATTCCCAAAAGACCGCCTGCTATTTGGCACAGATTCCCCTTGGGATACAGTGCCCGCCGCACTTAAGGTGCTGCGCTCTGCCGGCTTAAGCCCGCAGGAGCTGGAGGATATTTGCTGTAATAATGCAAAAAGGCTATTAAATGGGTATCTCTAAAAACTGTAGGGGCAGACCTATGTGGCATGGAGTAAATATAGAGTCTCAAATATAATTTAATTAACAAGGAGAATGTAAACATGGCTGAAATCAAAGGATTCAAGGCACTGCGCTTTAACACTCAAAAGGCAGGTGAGATAAGCTCCCTGACCTGTCCCCCTTATGACATTATAAGCGAGGAGCAGAGGCTTAACTTTATCAAAACCAACCCCTATAATGTTATCCGGCTGGAGCTGCCCCGTGAGGGCGAAAACCCATATCAAACAGCGGGGGAAACCCTTAAGGCATGGGAGGATGCCGGTATTCTCGCGCAGGATGCGCAGGATAGCCTTTATATCTATGAGGAGGAGTTTACTGCTTACGGCAGCAAAAAGAGCGTAAAGGGCTTTGTATGCCGTGTTAAACTGGAGGAATTTGAAAAGGGCGTAGTGCTCCCCCACGAGGAGACCCTCTCCAAGGCCAAGGCAGATAGGTTCAATCTTATGGAGGCCACCAACTGCAATTTTAGCCAGATTTACTCCCTTTATGTAGATGAGGATAAAACCACAAGACCCCTTATTGAAAAGCTCTCCCAATGCACTCCAGACCAGGAGCTGACAGACGAGGGCGGCGTTATACACAGGCTCTGGGTCGTTACAGACCCTGCTGTAATAGCCGAGATTGCAGGTGGATTTACCAGCCGCAAGCTATATATAGCCGACGGACACCACCGCTATGAAACCGCACTTAACTTCCGCAATCATCTGCGCCAAACCGCTGCGGCAAAGGAGGGGGCGGCCTCTGATTATGTAATGATGCTGCTTGTGGATATGGAGCATGAGGGCTTAGTTGTCTTCCCGACACACAGGCTGGTGCGTGATTTGCCCTCCTTTAACCCTGAGGAGCTGTATGCAAAATCAGCGCAGTATTTTGATATAAGCGAGGCAGATGCCTCTCAAATTGAGCCAACACTTGAAAAGCTCTATAACCAGAATAAAAAGGCCTTTGTGCTGTATCTTGGCGATGGCAAGGCAAAGCTGTTTGTGCTTAAGGATATAGCCGTATTGGCCGAGAAGCTCCCCAAGGCGAGCAAGGCATTGCGTGAGCTGGATGTAACCGTGCTCCACAGTCTTGTTTTAGAGGAAGCTCTGGGCATAGATAAAGAGAACATGGCTAATCAAATCAACCTTACCTACACCCGTGTGTTTGAAGAGGCCATTGCAAAGGTGGATTCCGGTGAGTTCCAGTGCTCCTTTATTCTAAACCCCACAAGAGTGACAGAAATTGGAGAGGTTGCCGCAGCAGATGAAAAAATGCCCCAGAAGTCAACCTACTTCTACCCGAAAATAATAACAGGAATGGTTATGAATAAGCTAGTGTAGGCTTCAATGATAAAAGACAGCTGAGCAGAAGTAAAGGCTTTCTAAGTTTTAATTTAGTTGCATTAAGGTGA
Source organism: Oscillospiraceae bacterium (assembly GCA_031269595.1). Taxonomy (GTDB): domain Bacteria; phylum Bacillota; class Clostridia; order Oscillospirales; family Acutalibacteraceae; genus JAISYX01. The sequence goes on along the minus strand of JAISYX010000030.1, from coordinate 18,181 downwards.
AGCAAGATATTGTTTTAGCTTGTGCTCATGCCGCACAGGCACTTACTTTCTGGTTCCGCCCAGAAAGTAAGCAAAGATGCGGGCAAGGGGGGCGCAGAGTCGTCGACTCCCACACTCCACTGCGTCCCCCTTGCATCCCCCCGCCCATCCCTCAAACGCAAGACGTTTGAGAAGCTTTGCGGTAATTTGTCTTGTTGAACCTTTTTCGTCTGTTTTGCTCTCTCAAATCATGCTCATTTAGTTTTAGTGGAGTACTCTCTAATGAAAACAGCATTAATTGTTGGCGGTTCACGTGGGATAGGTCGTGAAATCGTTATAAAATTCACGCAAAATGGATATAATTGTGCTTTTACCTATCTTAACAGTGGGGCTGAGGCACGCTCTCTTTCTAAAAATACAGGCGCAGCCGCTTTTAAATGTGACTGCGCCGATTACGCTCAAACTGAGGCCAGCTGCAAGGAGATTCTCTCTCAGCTTGGCCATGTTGATGTGCTGGTTTGCAATGCGGGAGCGGCCTCCTACGGCCTGTTTACAGAGCTTAGCCCTAAGGAATGGGATAGGCTGTTTGCCGTTAATGTTAAGAGCATATACAATGCAAGCCATTTTATCCTGCCCCAAATGATAAGCCGCAAAAGCGGCTCTGTTATAACCATGTCCTCTATATGGGGGGAGGCGGGAGCCTCCTGCGAGGCGGCGTATTCGGCCGCAAAGGCGGCGGTTATAGGCCTGACTAAGGCCTTGGCAAAGGAGCTTGGACCCTCGGGCATAAGGGTAAACTGCATAAGTCCCGGGGTAATTAACACCCAAATGCTGCATGGCTTTAGCCCCGAGGATTTAAACGAGCTGGCCGCTCAAAGCGCATTAGGGCGCATTGGCACTCCCGATGAGGTGGCAAACGCCGCACTGTTCCTGGCCTCAACTGAGGCCGGCTTTATAACAGGGCAGGTTTTGGGGGTAGATGGGTTGTTTAATGCATGATTCGTAATGCGTAATTAAAGGTGGATTTGCTTTGCAAATTTTGATTTATAATATCATTCCCCTCAACGGAGGGGTGCCCCGCAGGGGCGGGGTGGTTTATGCATCCTCAAACACTTTAAACTAACACATAATTAAGAGCGAGCACAAAACCAAAAGCTAAAAGGCAAGCACCACGCTCCAAAATTCACAAATCAAGAGAGTAGTACTCCCGCAGGCACCACCCTCTCTTCCTCCCTGTAGGCGGAAGAATTCCCCTCCGAAGAGGGGAATTAGGGCAGTGTTAATCGATAGTATTGAATTAAAATTTGCGCAGCAAATCCACCTTTAATTACGAATTACGCATTACGAATCAACAAAGAGGGGAACTGGTTTTGTGCTTTGCAAAATAAAGGCTTTTTGCGGCTCTAAAGGGTTTAACACAGCTCTTCTGGGGGCGTTTTTGCTCAGTCTGCTGCCCCTTTATATGCTGGGCATGTATGCCGTGCCCTCTGCTGACGACTTTGCTCAGGGAGCAGCGGCGGCGGCGGTGTGGGATTCTACACACTCTATTTTGGCAGTGCTAAGCTCTGCATTTCACTCCTCAATTAGCATATACGGCAGATACAACGGTTGCTTTACAAGCATGTTTCTTGCGGCTGTTCCTCCCAATATATTTGGGGAGAGCTGCTATTTTATCACATGCTTTATTTCAGTAAGTGCGCTTGTGGCCTCCAATGCTGTGTTTTTTCTCTGGGCACTGCCTAAGGTGCTGGGAATCCCGCCTAAAAGGCTGTTTGTAATATATCTTGCGGTGAGCTTTGTAACGGTAAATTTTGTTAAAATCCCCGTTCAAATGTATTATTGGTACTCTGCCGCAATATCCTATACTGTGCTCTATTCCCTTGCGCTTATGCTGCTCTCTCTGCTTTTAGTCATAAAAATGGATGGCAAGCGAGGCAAGGTTGTGCTTGGAGTTCTGTGCACTGCCCTCTCCTTTTTAGTGGGAGGCGCAAACCTTATCACCGCAAGCCTTTTTCCTACAGTGCTAGGGCTGTTATGTCTGTGGCAGATAATAGGGGAAAGACGCAGCTTTTTAAAACAGAAGTGGCATTACTTGGCTGCGTTCCTGTGCTCTGCCCTTGGACTGCTTTTAAATGTTAGCTCCCCGGGCACTCAAAGCCGCAGCGAGTTCTTTACAGGAACTCCGTTTTTTCCTGCGATTTACAGGTCATTAAAATATGGTCTGATATTTGCAAAATCAGGGGCAAGCCATGCATTTATTTTTGTATTTCTGCTTATTTTGCCATTCATATACAGGGCTGCCAAGGGGAGTAAGTTAATCTTTAAAAAGCCGATTTTGGCCTTGGCTGTGATATACTGCTGCTATTGTGCTCAGTTTTTTGCGCCGATTTACGCAGTAGGCGGCGTGGAAAAGGGCAGAATAAGCGAAACCTGCTATTTTGGATTCATCCTTGCCGTATTTTCTGCTCTGTTTTATATGTGCGGATATGTTCACAAGAGGCTGCTTCCATTGATAAGGTCTAAGCTTAGGTCAAAGCAGTTCCGAACCGTGAGAGGCTCGGCAATAGCCGCTTTTGCGCTTGCTCTGCTTTTGAGCTTTACCTTTACCTTTAAAGCTTCAGAGGCGGCCTCCTTTAAGGCTCTTGCTGCCATAAAATCAGGGGAGGCGGCGTTGTTCTATTCTGAGGCTGTTCAAAGAACTGCGCTCTGTCGCAGCTCAAGAGGCGGGGATGTCGTGATAAAGCCCTACTCCGTCAAGCCGCCGCTACTCTTCTTTGACGACATTACAGAGGATACCGCTGACTGGAGAAACATGACAGTTTGCAAATATTACGGGCTTAAATCAATAAAACTGGAGAACTAAACGTTTGAAAAATAACCAAGAAAGGACGCAGGAAGCCCAGCAAAACATCTTTTACAGAGTTTTGTGTGCGGGCTCTCTGACACGTGGTGTCAACAAATGATAATAATAGGTGAAAAGCTAAACAGCTCTATACCCTCTGTGCGTGAGGCCATGGCCTCTTGGAATGAGGCTAAGCTTATAGAGCTTGCACAGGCACAAGCAAAGGCCGGAGCGGCCTTTTTGGATGTAAATGCAGGTATGTTCGGGGAGGAAGAGGCCGAAAAGCTAAGCCAATTAGTCAAGCTTATTGCGGCAAACACCACTCTGCCCCTGTGCATAGACAGCCCTGGCTATGAGGCTATGGCTCAGGCCTTAAAGGTGTATCAAGGCCCTAAGCCCCTTATCAATTCCACCACACTGGAGGCAGAACGCTTTGAAAAAATGTCTGCCCTTGCAAAGAAGTACAATGCAGGCATACTTGCCCTGTGTATGGACGACAACGGGATACCCCAAACCGCCGAGGAGAGGATAGGCCTCTCCCGCACTCTAATTGAAAAGCTTAGCGGCAAAGGCCTTGCCCTTGAGGATATTTACATAGACCCAATGCTCAGCCCCTTAGGGGTTGAGGAGGACGCGGGGCTTTCTTCACTGGAGGTTATACGCACCATACGCACTGAATATCCCAAGGTTCACATAACCTGCGGACTTTCCAACATCTCCTATGGTCTGCCGGCTCGAAAGTACATCAACCGTGCCTTTCTTGTAGCGGCCATTATAGCAGGGATGGACAGCGCAATCCTAAACCCGCTTGACAAGGAGCTTATGTGCCTTGTCTTGGCCACAGAGGCTCTGATTGGCCGTGATGAATATTGCGAAAATTATATAGACCTATATAGAGAAGGATACTTTGATTGAGTGAAAAGTGAAGAGTTGCGGATTTGCTAACGCAAATTTTGATTAAAAGGGTTCAAGCCCCAGCCACCTAAAATTCCCCTCTTCGGAGGGGAAGGCTTTCACCTGCGGGGCGAAAGACGAGGGTTGTGTCTGCGGGCGGGATGCTCTTGCTTTTTTGAATTTTGATGCGTGGTTCTTGCCTATTAGCTTTTTGGTTTTGTGCTCGCTCTTAAATAGGTGTTAATTTAGGGCGTTTGCGGATGCATAAACCACCCCGCCCCTTCGGGGCACCCCTCCGTTGAGGGGAATTATATTCTTTTTTAATTTAAATTTGCCGCAGCAAATTCACCATAACTTTCAATTTTCAACTTTCAATTTTCAATTTAAAAAAGGGGGGCTTTGCGTTTGAAATACATTATAACAGCAATTATCCTCCTTGCGGTTTATCTTGTTTTTGAGGCTCTGCGCTCTGCCAACTGCTTGCGTATAACCCGCTGCACCGCCGCCCTTAAGGGCTTGCCTAAGGAGCTTAAGGGGCTTAAAATAGTCACACTTAGTGATTTGCACGAAAAGAGCTTTGGCAAGCACAACAGGCGTCTGGCTGAAAAAATCGCTGCCGAAAATCCCGATTTTATCGCCTGTCCCGGGGATATGCACGACTCCAACAGGCGCAGCTACCGCTCCTTTATGGAGCTGCTGGATAGCCTTGAAGGCCGATTTCCCGTGTACTACAGCCCGGGCAACCACGACCTGCGCAATGGTGACGGCCGCAGCATAAGCGAAGCTTTTAAGCGTGAGCTGCAAAAGAGAGGCGTTGTTTGCCTGCTGAATAGCAGCGAAAAATTTAAGAAAAACGGCGCAGAATTGCCGATTTACGGCTACATTCAAGACTTGGATGAAAAGTCTGCCTCAAATATATTTCACAGGCGGCTGCTTGACATAACAGGCGAGGATATACTCCTTGCTCTTAATGAAAAGCCGCAAAATCCCGCACTGCTGCTAGCTCACGACCCTCACCAATTTGAGGCCTATGTCCAGTGGGGTGCTGCCCTTACTCTAAGCGGACACGTGCACGGCGGCATAGTGCGCATCCCATTTTTTGGGGGCGTATTTTCGCCCCACTTCCTGTTTTTTCCACGGTATGACGCAGGTATGTTTGAAAATAAAGGCTGCAAGATGCTTATTAGCAGCGGCCTTGGCCCCGCAAAGATAATGCGCCTGTGGAACAGAGCAGAAATTATTGTTTTGACGTTGGAATAACATCTAAAAACTGTAGGAGCGAATTGCATTCGCCCGCAAAGCTACAGCGGTGCACTAAATGATTTTGAAGCCATAAAAGCTGCGTCATTGCGAGCACGCAACCAAGCTAAACCAACAGTGATGTTTGGTGTGCGAAGCAATCCAGTGGAGCAAGGCTAGACGTTCAATCGAAGCCGCAAGGGCTTAGTCCCACTGGATTGCTTCGCACTTGTAACCCTATGATACACTCAAGCGTAGCGGTGCTCGCAATGACGCACGGCAGCGAGGCGATAGAAACACAACATTCCTAACGCTCTCGCATATCCCCACAGACAGAGCAATCAATAATCACAAACAAAGGAGCTGAAATTCTTGGCCGAACACTTCCCCTTTTTTGCTATAATCTCCCGCATGAAGTTCATTAATAGATGGGCTTTAATGCGCAATACTTATTCCGAAAATCTCAGCGAGCACTCGCTGGATACCGCCATTTTAGCCCATGCTCTGGCTGTTATTAAAAATAAACGCTTTGGCGGCAATGTAAATGCGGAGCAAGCCGCTCTGCTAGCTATTTTTCATGATGCCTCTGAGATTTTAACAGGCGATATGCCCACTCCCGTTAAGTATTTTAATGAGGAAATCCGCTCATCCTATAAGCAGGTGGAAGAATCGGCCTGCGCAAGGCTGCTCTCTATGCTGCCTGAGGATTTGCGGCCGGAGTATGAGCCCTTAATCCTGCATCGTGAAGATCAGGAGCTGCACAGCATTGTAAAGGCGGCGGACAAGCTCTCGGCCTTAATTAAATGCATAGAGGAGCGCAAGGCGGGGAATATGGAGTTTGCAAATGCCGAAAAGGCAACCCTAGAGGCAATTAAAAGGCTTAACCTGCCAGAGCTTAACTGCTTTTTAGAGGAGCTTTTACCCGCATATATGCTAACCTTAGATGAACAGGGTATGAGCAGATAATAGCATAACTTTTATTATTTTGTAAATTTTGAATACCCCGCTTGTTTAAAGGGGATTACCATGATATACTTATTATTAGTTCGCAACGCAAAAGGACTTTAGTCTTACTACAAAATACGAAAGGATAACTTAAACTAATGAAAAAGATTAGCCGATTTTTTTATAATATATGGTACTTTTTAACCCGAGGGCGCAAGTACAAGCCCATGATGGAGCACAACCGCAGGCCTGTTAAGCGCAGCCGCAAGATAGTGCTCTCATCTCTTAGTGTGCTGCTTATTGCCTTTATCTCTCTTGGCTCTGTTGTGTTTGCTATAGGTGCAGGCTTAAAGCGTTACGATCCTGGTGTTTTCCGCGATTATACTGAGATTTGGAATGAACCGCATGACCCTACCGAAAGCTCCATCTTGGATGAGACAGATTCACTCCCCTCCGTTGAATTGCCCGATACTGCACTGCGCTCTGATAAGGATGTTCAGAATATCCTTATTATAGGCGAGGATGAGAAAAAAAAGGGAGACGTTCCCCGCTCAGATTCCATGATTCTTGTATCTGTAGATAACCGCAACAAGCAAATTAAAATGACCTCCTTTTTAAGAGATTGCTATGTGCACCTCCCAGGCTATGGCGATAACAGAATTAACGCCGCCTATTCTGTAGGAGGCATAAGCCTTACAATAAAAACTATAGAGGAAAACTTTAAAATCAAGATAGATAACTATGTTATAATTGATTTTTCAGCCTTTGAAAAGATTATAAACCGCATGGGAGGCATAAGTGCCAAGCTAACCAAGGCTCAGGCGGAATACATGACCTACTACTGTCACCACGCATTTTCAGAGGGAAGCAATAGGCTTAACGGCGCAGACGCCCTTGAATATGTGCGAATGAGAAGGTTAGACAGCGACTTCCAGCGCACCGCCAGACAGAGGGCTGTTATAGAGCAGCTTGCAGGAAAGATAAAGAAGTATAATGTGGTCGATTTAAAGCGGCTTATGGACGATATGCTCCCCGCTATATCAACCAATCTCTCAGTGCCGGAGCTAGGCGGCTTTGTAGCAGATGCGCAGGTGCTCACCGGATATGAGATAAAGCAATTTTCAATTCCCGCAGAGGGCACATATGAGGGTAAATCTGTTAACGGCAAGGATGTTTTGGTTTTGGATGTAAAGTCCAACGCCGATAAGCTGAGCAAATTTATCTACACAGCAGATTACACTCCAATTAAGAAGAAATAGTTACGAGGGAGAGAGCGCAGGTGCAGCAGCTGATGTTGTTCTTAAGCTCTACACATGGTGGTTATGTCATTAGATAGACTTATAGAAAAAATCATTCAAACAAAAAACCCTACAGTTGCGGGGCTAGACCCAAAGCTGGACTTCATTCCCTCCTTTATTAAGGAGGCGGCCTATGCCAAGCACGGCAAAAGCCTAGAGGGCGCAGCGGAGGCTCTGCTGCAATTTAACATTGGGTTAATTGATGCTCTTTGCGATATTGTTCCGGCAGTCAAGCCTCAGGCGGCCTATTATGAGATGTACGGCTGGCAGGGTGTGCGTGTGTTGCAGCAAACCATTGCATATGCAAGGCAAAAGGGCATGTTTGTTATAACAGACGGCAAGCGCAACGATATAGGCACAACCATGGAGGCCTACGCCATAGCCCACTTGGGCGAGGTAGCCGTTGAAGACCTGAGCTTTGAGCCCTTCGGCGGGGATGCCCTCACGGTTAACGGATATTTGGGCAGTGACGGAATAAAGCCCCTGCTTGATATATGCAAGGGCAAGGATAAAGGCATATTTGTGCTGGTTAAAACCTCAAACCCCTCCTCAGGGGAGTTGCAGGATAAGCTGATAGAGGGTAAATCTGTATATGAAATAATGGGCGAGCACTGCAAACAGTGGGGAGAGGATTCCATAGGCAAGCATGGCTACAGCGGCGTTGGTGCTGTAGTGGGTGCAACCTATCCCGCACAGCTTAAGGAACTGCGGGCAAAGCTACCGCACACCTTCTTCCTAGTGCCCGGGTACGGCGCACAGGGCGGCGGTGCTGCCGATGTAGCCCCTGCCTTTGATGCAAATGGCTTGGGTGCAATAGTAAATTCCTCCCGTGCCATAATGTGTGCCTATAAAAAAGAGGGCTGTGACGAGAGGGAGTACGCAGCAGCGGCCAGACGTGAGGCCATTCGCATGAGAGACGAGCTGAATGCGCCCCTTGCTAAGAGCAATTAGAGTTTAAAATATTCGAGCCTTACGGCAAGCGTAACAGCTTAACCGTAAGGCTCTTTTCAGGAAGGTAAAGTTAGTTAGCTTAGTGCTGCTTTTCGGCAACATCTGTGCCCAGATATGAGGGCACCTTCATGCCTGCAAGCTTAAAGGTATCGCTAAGGGGCGGTATGCTCTGCATTAATCCGCTTAAGAAATTGGAGGTTGAGTTCTTCCCGTCTTGGCTGTTGCCGGAATCCCACACAGTAACCTTATCAATTTTTATGTTCTTAATGGCCTCAACCTGAGTTTTAACCAAGGTTTCAATCTTATCCGCCAGAATCAGCTGCACTGCGTCCTCAGGTGCGCCGCCCGCTGCATTGACTATCTCCTGCAAGCCTGCGGCCTGTCGGGTGAGTATCTCCTGTGTACCTCTTGCCTGAGCCTCCATAGTGGCAAAGATAGCGTCTGCCTCGCCTCGTGCCTGACGTCTTTTTTGCTCGGCTATGGCCTCTGCTTCAATTTCCAGCTTGCGCTTTGCTATTTCGGCCTTGATGATAACATCGGCCTCTTGGGTTGCAAGCTCTCTTGCGGCACGAGCCTGCTCGGCTATCTGCTGAGCTGCATAGGCCTCCTGCAAGGCCTGAGCCTCGGCTGTCTTTTCGGCGGCAACCGCACGCCTGGAGGCCTCTGCCTCACGCTCACGGCGGGTTGCGTCTGACTGTGCAATTACAGCCTTTGCCTCGTTTTCGCCGTTAACGGCACGTGAGTTTGCGTCTGAAACAGATATACGCTCGTCTCTCTGCGCCTCTGCCTGACCTATAGAACCGTCTCTGTTCTTTTCGGCAACAGACTTTTTAGCGTCGTTGATTGCCTTTGCTGCGGCTTCCTTACCCAGAGCCTCAATGTATCCGGATTCATCGGTAATATCGGTTACGTTAACGTTGATAAGGCGCAGGCCTATCTTTTTAAGCTCGCTTTCAACGTTGTGCGAGACAGCCTCAAGGAACTTGTCTCTGTCGGTGTTAATCTCTTCAATATCCATGGTTGCAATAACAAGACGCAGCTGGCCGAAGATAATATCCTTTGCAAGCTCCTGAATCTCATTCATGCGCAAGCCCAGCAGACGCTCTGCTGCGTTTTGCATAACGCCGGCCTCGGTTGAGATACCAACGGTAAAACGGGAGGGCACATCTATACGGATATTCTGCTTTGAAAGTGCATTGGTTAAGTCCACATTTATGGAGATAGGGGTTAAATCTAAGTACTGATAGGCCTGAATAACAGGGATAATAAAGGATGCACCGCCGTGTATACATCTTGAAGAGCGGGTTGTGCCCTCTGAATCTGAACCAACACGGCCATAAATGACCATGATTTTGTCCGACGGACATTTGCGGTAGCGTGTTAAAAACACCAAAATAAGACTGAATACAAATACAACAGCAACCACTGTTAAAAGAACGTTTTCGATAGGCATAACATTTTCCTCCTGATTTTTAATTGTTTAAATTTGCGAAGCAAATTAACCTTCATTTGCCATTTGTCATTTTAAATTTGCAATTTTCTAACTCTATCTTCTTTTGCCAAGCAGTGAGAGCAAGCGCAAAAAGATGTTGATAAAGTCCAGATATAAATCCAAGGCAAAGTAAACGGCAAGCTTATCCTGCGGGATGTTTGCATAACGCTGAGCCTTTTTTATCTTGTTAATATCATAAATAGTTGCGGCGCAGAATAGCCCCAGAATTACCACATCCAGCAAGACATCAAGCATACTAAGGTGCAGTATAAATATGTTTATAAGGCTAACTATTATGCTAACTATCAAGCCAACCTGTATAACAGGCCGCCAGCCGATTAAATCCTTTTTGGTTTTGTAGCCCACAACAGCCAATGCACCAAACATAGCCGCCGCTGCAAAAAAGATATAGATTATTGAATACAGCTCATAGGCCAAAAAGATAATAGATAGCGTGACGCCGCTTAAAATGGCATAAACAAAGAATAGTGCACCCGCCGCATGGTAAGATAGCTTCTTAAAGGCTAGAGATAAAGTCCAGACAACTCCGAGCTGAACAATCATCATGCCGTAAAAGTAAAGGGGATTGCTTAGAATTGTAATAACTGCGCCCGAATATGCCGTAAACAAAGCTACCACGCCTGTTAAAAGCAGGCCTATAAGCATAAATAAAAAGGATTTGCCCAGCAGGGCGTTTGTGCGGGTTTTGCTGACTATCTCTACAGGATAGCCCATGTTGTCATATTGCTGGTTGTTGTTCACGAGTTTTCCTCCTTGTTGGTTGTTAAAATGGATTTGCGTTTTACTATAAGGATTCTCTCCTCTACCGCCGTTATACTTACCTGCTCATGTGGGAAAATATCCTTATCAGAATCAGTTAGAGCCTCGGCCTCCACCAATTGAGAGCCTAACAGTACATTAACCTTGCCTGTACCGCTGCGGTTTGCAGGAACTCGCAGGTAAACCTCGGCGGTTTTGCCTACGGCGGTTTTTATTTGTGTGTTGCCGTTTTCTTGCAGCGAGAGTATCCCCTTAAAGAACAGAGCCACCAGTATAAGCGCAGCAATGCCCGCAATTAAAGCGGAGATGATGCTTAAAGAAGCACTCCCTGTGCCCCCTGCCACAACTGCGCCTGTCCAGCCGCCAATGGCCAGCAGGGCGATTATGCCCCTAAGAGTAAATATGCGCAAGCCGGAAAAATCCTCGTGCCCTGAGGCGTCGTGGTCATGAAATTCCAGTGCGTGGCCGTCGGGAGCGTCACTGTCGCCCAAGCCTGAGGTGTCACTCTCAAACTCGGCTGAGTTGCCGTGTCCCATGCCAAATAGTAGCAGTATAGTTTGTAAAAACAGTATAACTGTAGCAGGAGTTGCCATTGCTACAAATACCTGTTGTAAGGAGCTAAGCCCCTCCCACCATGCGGTAATTCCGCTCATAACAAACACCATGTGTCAGAGAGCCCGCACACCAACAATTTATTAAAAAGTGTATGCTGCGTCTCCACCTTTCGTATTTTTTAACTATAGAACCTCTCACAGTTCAATCTCCCCAATAAGGGCCTCTGCCCGCTGCCTGAAGTCTGAGGAGATATACGCATGAGCCATAATATTTAGCGCATTGCGCAATCTATCCTCTGAATCCTCAAATTTGGGGCAGTATTCAACCATTTGTAACTCAACGGCCTCACTAATGCGGTCTTGGGAATATGTGCCGTCTTTTTCCAAATTAAATATGACTCCGCAAAGCCTGTCATACAGCTCGCTATCGTCAATAATGTCGTCCTCTTGGCTCTGGACGTCGCCGTTAACATATGCCATAAGCTTAACTATATCCTCCATGCGCAACGAGCCCCGCAGCAGGTTTATTATAAGTATACGTGCCAAGTGGTGCTCATTATACTTCTTTCCTGTGGTGGTGGCTATCCACCCCCGCTTAACCCAATTTTGAATTGTAGAGCCCTCCAGCCCCGTTAGTTCCCTTAGCTGAGAGAGAGTTATACCCCCTGTCATTGCAAAGATTGGCCTAATGAGCGAAAAGGCTGATGTAATTTCTTTTTCGTCTATTTGGTACATCGTACCGGGCAAAACCGTCACAAAGAACACCTCCTAATGTGAAATGAGCGATTTCTACGATATATGAATTATAACACAAGTTCAAAAGAACCGCAACCCTGATTTGTTGACATATTCGGCGATTAGCTGAGATTAGCTCGCTGTTGCGCAGTTTTTTGCCTGATTTCGCAGTTTTTTAGCAATTTTCGCAATTTCGATTAAAAATTTGCTGCTACTACCTTGTAACAACTAAAACTTTTTACGTCCACATGTAGACCGGGCGGAATGTGAGAGAGCGTGAGGAATGTTACTTTTCTATCGCCCCACTGACGTGCGTCATTGCGAGCACCGCTGAGCTTGAGTTTACCATGCGGTTACAAGTGCGAAGCAATCCAGTGGGACTTAAGCCCCTGTGCTACTATGGGACGTCTGGCCTTGTTCCACTGGATTGCTTCGCACACCGCACTTTACTGTTATTCCGGCTTTGTTGCGTGCTCGCAATGACGCAGCTTTTGTGGCTTCAAATTCATTTGGTGTACCACTGTAGCGTTGTGGGCGAATTTGAAATTTTAAGATTTACAGAGCACTCCACAAACCACTACTTACAAAAATCCAACTATCAAATTTTTCCAAAACATTTTGATTATAAAACTATTTACATTTCAGGTTGCATATGTTATAATCAATACAGTTATCGCAAATTTTGTGGCAATATGGGTTAATATGCTATAAGTTGCTTAAAATTGCACAAATTGTTCATGTTAAAAGGGGGATTTTTACATATGAACATAAGGGAACGAATTTCTCTTACAAACGGAGATTTAAACGACCTTTTAAGGCGGCAGGAACGTATAGCTCAAGGGATACAAAGGCTTAAGGAGGCCGGCGAGGATTTGGGCTTTTTAAAGTTTAACGTTAAAACCAGCCTTAGCCGTTTAAAGGCTAAAGAATCCCTGTTTAAAGAGTGGAAGGGTATGCAGGCCAAAAAAATTCATTACAGATTAGTAGACGACACCGTTTGGGGCTGCACCGATTACCTTCGCAAGCTTGATTTAATACAGGATTCTATTGAAAGAGAAATAACACGGTTAGAAAATCAGCGTTACAGCAATCACAAGCAAATTACTTCATTAAGAAATTCGCTGGATATGCTTGAAAAAGAAACAGGGGGGTATGCTGCATGGTAGGCTTTAACAGCGAGGCCATTAAAGGCCAGCTTGCTCTTCTAAAAAACGAGGCGGTAGAGCTTGGAGAGACAAGCCACGATACTCTGTCTGTCTCCAAAAGCACCCTTAGCACCTTTGCAGGCTTTTCAGAGGCTCTGGCTCTGCTTCAAAAATGCGTAAATGCATATTCTGAATTAGTAATGCTTGACACTGCAAAAATAGAAAAGGCTGTGGATACTCTTGACCTTACACAGCAGGGCGGGGAGGCTAGTCTATGAGTAAGCTTTTAGATTATTCCGAGCTGGTGCAGGCCAGAGAGAGCTTTGCGCCAAAATCCGCCAAGCTAAGCGAAGGCTTTAAGCGCATGGATGTCATTTGGGCGGACATTGCTGCCCAGGACATGTCCGGTGCAGGAGCCGAGAGCCTTAAGCAATATATCTCCTCAACACACCGTTCTGTGTGTCGTGAGCTTGCCGAAATTTCCACCGCATTGCTGGAGGCTCTTAGGCAAACCATGATGAAGTATGTGCAAAATGTGGACGGGAGCGACATCTCCTACATAGATTCCACGGTTTTAACGGCTGTCTCTCAGGAGTTTAACGAGCTGCGCAAATCCTTTGACGTGCTGCAAAGAGAGCTGGAAACGGATTTAAGCAAAATTAAAGATCTGCTTCCCATGACACGCCCCCAGAACACAGACTTTATGCAGCCCTTAACCGAGGGCTTGAGCCTTACAGAGGAATTGACAGAGAGGTTTCTCTCATTTGATATAGAAAATGGCGAGAGATTTTCGTCCATAATAGGCTCGCTGCAAGCCTTATTAATTAAAATAGAGCAGGCTAAGGCAAGTAATTAGTGCAAAAAACACTAAAAAACTAAGCCCGTCAATTAGATTGGCGGGCTTTGAATATTACCGCTGTAACGGCTTGTTATCTGCTTTTAAAGGTTTTGCAAACAGTATCGGCAGAGGTTACGGCAAAATTGGGGCCAACCTTAACATCGTCGGCGCAGCACTTGCTCTCTTGCTGATATTCACAGTTTTTAACGTTGCACTCTATATGGTTAATATTTTCGCTATTTTTTCTATCCAAAACAGTGTCCTCCTGAATATAATAAAGTATAGTCTTTTACAGTGCCGCCGGCACGGTTTTAAGACCAATATTATTATTCCTGTTTAACAGACAAAATATAAATGGCAAAAAATTTTAAAAGCGTGAAAGGCAGAGCGCAGTGTGCTCTCTAACACATGGTGTCAGTTTTAAAAAAATAAGAAGGGTAGAGACGCAGGCACAAAGGGTGAACTTTTGATGACTTATTAGTGTGCGGGCTCTCTAACACATGGTGTTTTAATGGCAATTTTTGCAATAGCAGATTTACACCTCTCACTGGGCACAGACAAGCCCATGGACATCTTTCGCGGGTGGGAGAGCTACACAGAAAAAATCGAAAAAAACTGGAATGCCCTTGTAAAGCCTGAGGATACGGTGGTAATTGCAGGGGATATTTCTTGGGCTATGCGGCTGGAAAACACCCGCACAGACTTTGTCTTCCTCAACTCCTTGCCCGGAACAAAGCTGCTTATAAAGGGGAATCACGATTACTGGTGGAGCACCCGCCGCAAAATGGAAAGCTTCTTTGCAGAGCAGGGCTTTAACACGCTGGAGATTATCCACAACTCCTGCAAGGCTGTTGAGGGGCTTTGTCTATGCGGAACTCGGGGCTGGAGTCTTGACGCAGGAGAGGACGACAAGCGCATTATACTGCGGGAGGCGGGCAGGCTGCGAGCCTCTATAGAGGAGGCTGCAAAAACAGGCCTTGAGCCTGTTGTGTTCCTGCATTACCCCCCAATTATGGGCGAATACACCTGCGAGGAGATACTTGCAGTGCTGCAGGAATACAGCATTAAAAGGGTATATTACGGACATCTGCACGGGATAGCACACAAAAAAGCCTTTAACGGCGAAAACGAGGGCACAAAGTTTAAGCTAATCTCCTGCGATTACACAGGATTTGCGCCAGTTTTGATTAATGTATAATTGATAATGCATAATGAAGGTGGATTTGCTGCGCAAATTTTGATTTAAGGGTTCGGGCTGCCGACTAAATTCCCCTCTTCGGAGGGGCATTCTTCCGCCCCGTAGGAGGAAGAGAGGGTGGTTTTGCGGGCGCACTACTCTTTTGATTTGTGAATTTTGGAGCGTGGTGCTTGCTTTTTAGCTTTGTGCTCGCTCTTAATTAAGCGTTACTTTAAAGTGTTTGCTGACGTATAAACCACCCTGCCCCTTTGGGGCACCCCTCCGTTGAGGGGAATTATATTCTTTTAAATTTGCGCAGCAAATTAGCCTTAACTTTCAACTTTCAACTTTCAATTTTCAATTTAATTAAAAGTGCCGTGAAGCTTTAATTTGCTTCACGGCCTTTGTTTGGTTAATGAACTATGTTAGTCAATTTCAACCGAAACCTTTAGGTTTTGGCGGTTGGCTGCTGCACGCATAACAGTGCGGATTGCCTTTGCAATTCTGCCCTGCTTGCCTATTACACGGCCCTTGTCATCATCGGCTACCTTAAGATGGTATACAATAATACCCTCCTCGTTAACCTCATCAACCTCAACGCTCACTGCCTCAGGCTCTTCAACCAAGCCCTTTGCAATGTCAATAAGAAGCTCGTTCACGCTTGTTACCATGTGTCATAAAGCACAGGCACAGCTATGCACCTCTGCTGACACTTACCTTTCTTACAAACTGATTATGCAATACCGTTTCTTTTTAACAGTGCCTTTACCGTATCTGTGGGCTGTGCACCGTTTGCTATCCATTGCTGTACCTTTTCAGCGTCAATTTTAACCTCTGCCGGTTCCTTTAAAGGGTTGTAATAGCCTATTTCTTCAATGAACCTTCCATCACGGGGGTATCTTGAATCGGCCACAACTATACGATAAAAGGGAGCCTTTTTCGCACCCATGCGGCGAAGCCTGATTTTAACTGCCATATTGAATCACCTCCTGTTATTAGTTAACGTAATTTTCCGCCCAAACCGGGCATCATCATTCTGCGCTTTGCGCCCTTGCCTGTCATTTGGCGCATCATTTGGCGCATTTGGTCGTATTGCTTGAGTAAACGGTTTATGTCCGAAACCTCCATGCCGCAGCCTGCTGCTATTCTGCGCTTGCGTGAGGCATTGAGTACGTCGGGCTTAGACCTTTCGGCGGGTGTCATTGAGAGTATGATAGACATGGTTTTATCCAGCTGTCTGTCGTCTACATCAACGTCCCGTATCTGCTTTTCCACGCCCGGGAGCATGGAAAGAACCTGCTTAAGCGGCCCCATCTTTTTAACCTGCTGAAATTGCTCGTATAGGTCGTTAAGATCAAAGCTGTTCTTTTCCAGCTTTTTGGCCAGTTCCTCGGCCTTGCGCTCGTCTAGCTGCTGCTCGGCCTTTTCTATAAGAGAGAGCACATCACCCATTCCCAAAATTCGGGAAGCCATGCGCTCAGGGTGGAAGGGCTCAAGATTTTCCAGCTTTTCGCCTGTGCCCATAAACTTGATAGGCTTGCCTGTTACCGAGAGGATGGAGAGCGCAGCACCGCCGCGGGTATCGCCATCCAGCTTGGTTATAATTACGCCGTCTATGCCCAGTGCATCGTCAAAGGATTTAGCCACGTTAACGGCATCCTGACCTGTCATAGCGTCCACAACCAGCATTATTTCGGTGGGCTCTACGGCAGCTTTGACGTTCTTAAGCTCATCCATCAGCACCTCATCTATGTGCAAACGGCCGGCGGTATCTATTATTACAATGTCGTTGCCGTGGTCTCTGGCGTGCTTTATGGCCTCTTTAGAGATTTTAACGGGGTCGGTCTGCCCCATTTCAAAAACGGGAACTCCCGCCTTGCCTCCAACAACCTGCAGCTGCTGTATTGCGGCGGGTCGATATATATCACAGGCCACAAGCATAGGACGCTTGCCCTCTGATTTAAGCATGTATGCAAGCTTGCCTGCATGTGTGGTTTTGCCTGAGCCCTGCAGGCCGCAGAGCATGATAATTGTAGGCGGCTTGGGGGCGGATTTAATGCGCCTGTGCTCCCCGCCCATGAGTGCGGTGAGCTCTTCGTTAACTATTTTTACCACCTGCTGCCCGGGAGTAAGGCTTTCAAGCACATCCTCGCCCACAGCACGCTCGGTGACCTTTGCGGTAAAATCCTTTGCCACCTTATAGTTAACGTCTGCCTCAAGCAGAGCCATGCGCACCTCACGCATAGCCTCTTTAACGTCCTTTTCAGTTAGCTTGCCTTTATTTCTAAGGCGTTTAAATGCGGCCGAAAGTCTGTCGCCAAGTCCTTCAAAGGGCATCAAAAAACACCATGTGTCAGAGCATTAGCTGCTGCGCTCTGCCTTTCTATTTAATAAGCCTTTCGGCCAGAAGCTTGATAGCATCAATGTGCTTGCTTATATCATAGTTATTACCGCTGCGGCTGTTAATCTCTTCGATAACGGCAACACGCAGCTTTATCTCCTCAAGACCCTCCTGAAGCTCTGAAAATCTAGCTGCAAGGCCAAGTCTTTCTTCCATTTCTACCATTTGAGCCTCTGCTCTTTTGATAGAATCCCGCACGCCCTGACGGGTAATGCCCTCATTTTGAGCAATCTCACCCAGAGAGAGGTCGTTGTTATAGTAATAGTCTATCATATTGCGCTGCTTTTCGGTTAGCATATCGCCGTAAAAATCCAAGAGCAGCGTTATTTGTGGGTTAACAGCCATAACTGTGTAGTAGAGCCTGCCGCCCGCATTAAAGCAGGTTTTAAAGCAGACCAACCGCTCCTTTCATTTAGGCTTTGCTATGAATTGTGTAAAGAACTTCTCTTTACACCTTAGCTATTATACTATAAACAGAATGCGGTGTCAAGGGGTTTGATGTAAAAAGTTTGAGAAATGGCAGTGTTTTGGTAAGATTGCGCTTAATTAAGCATCTCTGTTCGTCTTGTAGTACCTTGTAAGGTCTAAATCTTTACAGAGCGGTAGGGGATGATGTCCACATCATCCCGTGAATACCTGCGAATTTCGAAAAAACGGGACGATGTGGACATCGTCCCCTACAATCTGTGTACAGTTTTTGATTTAACAAGGTGTGTAGGGGCAGACCTTCGTGTCTGCCCAGATTATCGTAAAAATCTCCGTCTTTGGGCAGACACATGGGTCTGCCCCTACTAGTACTTGTCAACTAAAACTTGACAACGGGATACAAATGTTTTAATTTATTACGTGCATCGCTTGTTGTGAAATGCCAATCAACCCCTTTTTGAGAAGTGTTTCTGGCGGAATACCAA
>JAISYX010000118.1 GCA_031269595.1 Oscillospiraceae bacterium | reverse complement strand
TATACCTCGCTTTTTTATTTACAGTATATCATATGATTGATTGTATGTCAAGTTTTAGATGACAAGTGGTACTACTCAGCGTAAGGCGTTAAACACGGACAAATAAACAACAAAACAGGGGCAAGACCGCAGGTCTTGCCCCCAAATAATTATGCATTACGAATTACGAATTACGCATTGAATTCTAGCTTACCTTTTTAAGCTTTAATCTAAGCTTGTCTGCTATCATAGCAATGAACTCAGAATTGGTTGGCTTGCCCCTTGAATTGTGTATGGTGTAACCAAAATATGAGTTGAGTATATCTACGTCGCCCCTATCCCAAGCAACCTCTATGGCGTGGCGTATAGCTCTCTCTACCCTTGAGGAGGTTGTCTCGTAATCCTTGGCCACGGTTGGATACAAACGCTTGGTAACTGCGTTGATAATCTCAGGCTGATTTACGGCAAGCATAATAGCATCCCTTAAATACTGATAGCCCTTAATATGCGCCGGAACGCCAATTTGATGAATTATATCTGTTATAACCATTTCTAAATCATCATTTACTGTCTCTCTGTTTCCGTTGGGATTTTGCACCTTAAAGTGGAGTATCTCCAAAACCCGTGAGGCCATTAGGTCCATATCCACCGGTTTGCGGAGTACACAGGATGCCCCTGCGTTTAGTGCCTCTCTCTCCAGCCTGTCGCTTTCAAAGCCCGTCATAAGAACAAAGGAAGGGAACACGGGCAGCGAGAGTTTTTTTGCTGCGGCAATAACGCAAAATGCATCCATTTTTGGCATGAATATATCCGAAAGCACAGCATCTGGCTGAGCCGCACGAATCATATCCAAAAGCTGTGCACCGTCCTTGGGACAGGTGATAAGCTCGATTCCATAGCCGGAAAGAATTTCTTCGCTTTCCTTAAAACTTTCCGAGTTGTTTTCTGCTAAAAGCAATTTTACACTTTTTTCCATAATTTAAACCTCCAAAATAAAATTAACTGCAACGTAATATTACCATATTCTGTATAATTTGGCAAGGGGTTTTTGAAAAAAATTTTAAAAAATTTTCAAGATGTAGATAAGTTATGCTTTGATTATCACAACATCTTGGTGTTGTGAAAGGTAGAAAGAGTGAGAAGAAATACGCATTTTGTCATTAGGAGGCAGTGTTAATTGCTTGATTTTGAATATTATTGTTGTTTTTTAGCATATTTTCGGCGAATATTCCGTAACCCAAAGCAGGATTATTGACAAATACATGAGTAACAGCCCCTATGAATTTGCCGTTTTGTATTATAGGGCTGCCGCTCATGCCCTGAACTATTCCGCCTGTCGCCTTTAACAGCTTAGAATCTGTAACCTTAACCACAAGATTTTTTGATTTGCTCTTTTCATCGTAGTTAACCTTATCTATCACTATGTCATAATAGGCAGGCTCTTCCCCGGGAATTGTTGCTATTATTTGCGCCTTGCCCTCCCGAACCTCCTGCTTCATTGCCACAGTATATTGCTTTTGCGAGTATCTTTTGTCATCTTGAGCAGTTATAAGGCCGTAAACGCCCATTTCATTGTTAAGGCAGAGTCTGCCTATAGTTTCGGTATCTAAATATCCCTTTAGCTCCCCGGGAGCACCGCTGGCACTCTTGCTTACACCTGTCAGGGCAACACCCACTATCTCGCCCTGAGAGATAGGCACAAGCTTGCCTGTGTCCACGTCGCATATACCGTGCCCCAGGCCGCCGAATGCGCCTGTTTCGGGGTCTATATAGGTCATAGTGCCTATGCCGGCAGAGCTGTCTCTAATCCACATTCCGGCCTTATAGCTGCCGTCCTCGCTCTGCACGGCTCTAAAGGTAAATTCCTTGTGCTCCTTTTCGCGCCGCACGGAGACCTCAATAGGTTCGCCTGTGGACTGTTCTATTATATCGGCAACAACCTCTGTTTTATAAACATTAATGCCATTGACAGCCTCTATTACGTCGCCCTCCTGCAAGCCCGCCTCTGTTGCGGGGTTGCGTGCACCGCTTTTGGTTGGGACAGGCGCAGTTCCGACTATCATAACACCGTCTGTAAATATCTTAATACCAAAAGGAGTTCCGCAGGGGATAACCTTTCTCTCTTTTACTATTTGAACATTTACAGGCTTAATGGGCACAATTCCGGCCAGCTTGTACATTGAATCATAATTCCTTTCAGAATTGTTATTTGCATGAGCGGCCGCAGCCATAGCCCCGCTCCCATCTGTAATTACAACAGGAAGGGTGCGCTCTAAGCCAAGGCTTGTACCTTCAGTTACATACAAGGTATCGGGCAGCTCCTTATATTCTATACCTATGACAGCACCGCCCGCCGTAACCGCTAATAAGAGTATTATTGCCAAAAATTTAAAAAACTTTCCCATCTTAACCACCTCCATTCATTATTTTTGAGTGCAAAGATAATTTTTTTAAATCTGCACCCTAATTATATTGTCTATTTTTGCGGCTATTTAGTAAGTTAAAATTATTTTATTTTTGAGCTTTCTTCCAAATTAAAGATTTTTGCTTAGTTGCGCCGTTCTACTTTACAAATATTGTGTAAAATGGTATAATAAATCTTAATGATTTTTAAAATTGGCGAGTAATTTTTAAACAAAAACAAGAAAGGACGCAGGAGACCCCGCAAAAAATTTGGTGTGCGGGCTCTCTAACACATGGTGTTTAACTATGTTAATAGATGAAATCTCTCAAAACCTGCAAAAGGGCAGAGCCAAGCCCCTCCTTGCTCTTGTTGAGCAAGCCCTGAGCGAGGATATAGCCGCAGACACAATACTAAACGACGGCTTGTTGAGTGCAATGGGTGTAGTAGGCGAAAAATTTAAAAATAACGAGGTTTTTGTGCCTGAGGTGCTGCGCTCTGCAAGAGCGATGAATCAAGCCCTAGAGCTGCTTAAGCCCTATTTAACGGGGAACTCCGCAAACACCATAGGCAAGGCCGTTATAGGCACGGTTAAGGGCGACCAGCACGATATAGGCAAAAATTTGGTTGCTATGATGCTTATAGGCGCAGGCTTTGAGGTTATAGACCTCGGCGCAAATGTAGAGGCGGAAGCCTTTGTACAGGCCGTAAGGGAGCATGAGCCCGCCGTTTTGGGGCTCTCGGCACTGCTTACCACCACCATGGGGCAGCAAAAGGTGGTAATAGAGGCAATAAAGGAAGCGGGCTTGCGTGATAAGGTTAAAATTATGGTGGGCGGTGCGCCTGTAACACAGGAGTTCGCACAAAAAATAGGTGCAGACGCATTCTCAGCGGACGCAGGCTCAGCGGCCGCCACAGCTAAAGACTTGGTTGTCGGCGCATGATTTAATTGGGTATTTCCAAAAAGCCGTAGGGGCAGACCTATGTGTCTGCCCTGCTAGAGACTAGAGGCTAGAAGTTAGAAGCTAGAATTTCGTCAGTCGTAGCCTTGCAGGTGAGGCAAACTGAATCCGGTGCTAACACACAACACGCCTAGTCCTTGGGCAGACACATAGGTCTGCCTCTACCGAACACATGATTTTGTTCTGTTTTAAATAATGCATATGATATATTTTGCCGCATTATTGTAAATTTATTTAACCTGCACCACTATAATTATAAGGAGGCGTTTACCATAGATAACTTAACCTTTTCCCAAAAGATGATTGCTTCTTTGGGCTTTATGGAGATAGGCATTCCGCAAATTATAATGATACTGCTTGCCCTGTTTCTTGGCTATTTAGCTATTGTTAAAAAATTTGAACCCCTGCTGCCGCTCCCCTTGGCTTTTGGTATTATGATAGCAAACATACCTATTGCCGGACTTTCGGCCTACGATGAGGGCGGGCTGTTTCATTTTTTGTATCAGGGAGTCAGCAGAGTAATATATCCGCCATTGATTTTTTTGTGCATTGGAACAATGACTGATTTTGGGCCGCTAATAACCGCTCCCCGCAATGCTCTTATAGGGTTGGGCGGGCAGCTGGGTATCTTTGCTGCGTTTGGGGCTTCGTTGCTTTTGGGCAATCTCTTAAGCCCTATTATTCCTGGCTTTGATGGCTTTAGCATTAAGGAGGCGGCTTCAATAGGAATAATCGGAAGCTCAGACGGGCCAACCTCGCTATTTGTGGCCGGCCGTCTCGCGCCGGATTTATTGCCCTCTATTGCTATTGCTGCTTTTTCTTATATGGCACTGGTGCCTTTTATACAGCCGCCTATTATGCGTGCTCTTACAACAGACAAAGAGAGGCGTGTAGTTATGCCGCCTGTAAAACACGCCACAAAGAAGCAAAAGATTGTGTTCCCTATAGCATTGACACTAATAACGCTTTTGATAATTCCCTCCTCAGGCTTACTTGTTGCTATGCTTATGCTTGGCAATTTAATAAAGGAGAGCGGCGTTACAAACAGATACATACACTCCCTCCAAAAAGAATTGCTTAACATACTAACGCTGCTGGTTGGTATCTCTATAGGCACATCTGCCACTGCTGATAGATTTTTAGACCCCAAAACGCTTATTATCATCTTCTCAGGCTTGCTTGCCTTTGCCTCGGGAACAGCGGGCGGTATTTTAGTGGCAAAGCTTTTATGCAAAATAACAAAGGGAAAGGTAAATCCCCTTATCGGCAACGCAGGAGTATCCGCAATGCCAATGGCAGCACGTATATCTCAAAAATTGGGGCAAAAATACAACCACAGTAACCATCTTTTAATGCACGCAATGGGCCCTATTGTTTCAAGCACAATTGGCTCTGCGCTTATAGCCGGTATTTTTATAGCATTTTTAAGCTAAGTTAAAAAAGGCTCTGCCTTCCTCATTGAGGAAGGCAGAGCCCTTTTAATTGAAAATTGAAAATGAAGGTGAATTTGCTTGCGCAAATTTTGATTAAATGGATTGTACTGGCAACCGACTCGTTTACCCGCAGACTTGGCAGAAAATATGCCAAGAAAAGTTACAGTGATGCGCCCAGTAAGCATAAAGCCACAAAAGCTGCGTCATTGCGAGCACGCAACCAAGCTGCCATAACAGTAAAGTGTTGTGTGCGAAGCAATCCAGTGGAACAAAGCCAGACATTCAACAG
Organism: Oscillospiraceae bacterium; assembly: GCA_031269595.1. GTDB lineage: Bacteria > Bacillota > Clostridia > Oscillospirales > Acutalibacteraceae > JAISYX01. Next base: position 9,524 of record JAISYX010000118.1, on the reverse strand, counting down.
CAGCACAAGAGCTTAGTGCACTGGATTGCTTCGCACTCGTAACCTAAGGATACACTCAAGCACAGTGGTGCTCGCAATGACGCACGCAAGCAGTGTGATTGAAAAGTAACATGCCTACCGCTCTTAAATAACACGCTCAGTCTGTTAGCGAATGCAATTCGCTACTACGAAACTTCGGCTCATTCAACTTTAAATCATCATTTGAAAAAACCGCAGTGCGTTTTCGCAGAATATATCATTAACCAAGCTCTCGCTATAATTGCGGCGCAGGAGTGCCTCGTGCAGCTCCTCCATATAGTCTATCCCCCTTATAAACGGGGGCATATCCGCACCGTCAAAGTCAGAGCCCATGGCCAGCGTTTTTTCGCAGCCCTGCTCCATAAAGTGCTCTATATGGCGCAGCAGGTCATCCTGTGTTACCGTATCGCTATCGGGCTTGATAAAGCTATGGTAAAAGTTAAGGCCTATAAGCCCGCCTAAATTGCGGATTACGCCTATCTGCTCATCTGTAAGATTCCGTGGCACAGGGGCGATTTTGTGTGCGTTTGAATGGCTTGCTATAAATGGCTTTGCAGCAATTTCGGCCACATCGTAAAAGCCCCTGTCGCTCAGGTGAGAGACATCCACTATCATGCCCAGCTCATTCATTCTGCTCACCGCCGCCTTGCCAAAGGGAGTAAGCCCCTCCGCATTGGGGTTTAAGCTGCCCTCTCCCAGCTCGTTTTTGCCGTTCCAGGTGAGGGTCATCATGCGCACGCCGCTTGCATAAAGCCGCTCTAAGCCCTCTATTGTGCCCCCTGCGGCAGAGCCGTTTTCAACGGTGAGAATAGCCCTGCACCCCTGCTTACCCTCTGAGGCGAGTATATCCTCACTGCTTCTGATTGGGATAAAATCGGGGTTTTCCTCTGCCTCCTTGTTAAATATAGCAAGGCATTTTTCAAACAGGCTTATTGGATTCATGCCCTTAAAGTACTCCTCCACATCGTCGGGTATCCAAACGGCAAAGCACTCAAACCAAGGTTTATAGCGGCTTCCCGCCTCCAAGGAGATGTGCAGGTCGTTCCTTTTAAGGGCTTTATTTTGTTGTGCACAGGCAAATAGGGTATCGCAATGTAAATCAAAAAGATGCATTTTCTATCTCAGCTCCAAAGGCGTTTTCTATGTGATTAAGCCCCAAAGGCACAAAGGCCTCTCCCCTGCGGATGTTAACCTCTATAACATCAAAGCGGGGCTGGAGCTTGCTTACATGTGACGCAAGATAATGCATAGAGGCCAAAACAATGCGCCGCCTTTTGGCGGGATTAACAGCCTCCACCCCCGAAACAAGAGGGCTTGAGCTGCGTGTTTTAACCTCTGTAAAAACAATATATGCGTCATTTTGTGCTATTATGTCGATTTCGCCCTGCCTAAAGCTAAAGTTCATTTCCAATATGGCAAAGCCCTTGCTGCGCAGGTATTCGGCGGCGTATTCCTCGCCCTGCCGCCCCTTTATAGCTTTAGTGTTCATGTCTTTTTAAACAGCCTAAAGCTGCGCCTGTGCATGGGCAGAACCCCGTGCTCTGCAATGGCGGCGTAATGCGCCTGTGTGGGGTAGCCCTTGTGCTTTTCAAAGCCGTATTGGGGATATTCCAGAGCCAGCTCACGCATTTGTGCGTCCCTTGCAACCTTAGCCAGCACAGAGGCCGCCGCAATTGAGGCAGAAAGGCCGTCTCCTTTTACTATAGCCTCTGAGGGAATATCTAACAAGGGGCAACGATTGCCGTCTATAAGAGCGTAATCAGGGGGTGTTTTGAGAGCCTCAACGGCTCTTTTCATGGCTAAAAGTGAGGCGTGCAGTATGTTAAGCTCGTCTATTTCATCGTGATTTGCCTCCGCCACAGCCCAAGCAATTGCCGCCTCCTTGATTTGAAGCTCAAGCTGTTCACGCTTTTTTTCGCTTAGCTTTTTGGAATCGTCCAGACCCTCCAGCACAAAGCCCTTGGGCAGTATAACAGCGGCGGCCACAACAGAGCCGATAAGCGGCCCGCGGCCCACCTCGTCCACGCCGCAAATGCAGTTAAAGCCCTTGGTATAGGCCAGATTTTCATAATAAAGCCAATCTATTGCGGGTTTTTGTTTCAAAGTCAGCGGCCTCCGATATGTAATAGTTTATTGTACAATTATAATCCACAATATTTGAAAAAGCAAGAGCTAATTTAATGCGTAATGCGTAATTCGTAATGCATAATTATGGTGATTTGCTGCGCAAATTTAATTTAAAGATACATTAAAACCGCAGGGGAGGCCTCAAAAAGCTTGAGGCCTCCCCTGCTTGTTATTGCAGCTTAATTAACTGTTTTGAGAGAGAAAGGTGTTTTTTGTCTGCTGAATCTTATCTTGCGGTGCGGGCTGGGTTTGATACCAACCACGGCTGCTCATTTCGTTATAAACATCGGCCTGTGATTGGTGCTCCTGCGTTAAAATGCTCATATAAGCACCACGCAGGTCGTTGCTTGCGCATTCGTTTGCAAATACATTATAGCTTGCGGTTGCAGATTTGATGCTGGAAAGGGTGTCGGTCAACATATCCTTATCAGAAAAATTGCTGTTCATAATTATTCCCTCCTAAAATTAGTTAAGATGTCCCAAAAGACAGTCAAAATGCTTCTGGTGCCTGGATGCGAGCTGCTCGAACTGGGACTTTAAGGCCTGATCCTGTGTGGATTGGGAGTAGCTTCTGAACTTCTTGATTAGGGTTTGCTCCTGATTGAGAGTATCCTCTATGCAGGAAAGCTCTTTGGTGGTTAAGTTTGCCATTGATAAACACTCCTTTGAAAATATTTCCCTAGTAGGATAACCGAAGGAGAATGGAATATTCATTTGTGCAAAATAAAAATTTTGCAGATAATAGATAAGATGTAATAGATAATAGTTGCTGTCTAAATTCCCCTCTTCGGAGGGGCATTCTTCCGCCCTGTAGGCGGAAGACAGGGTGGTTTTGCGGGCGGTATGCTCTTGCTTTGTAAATTTTGGTGCGTGGTGCTTAGCTTTTTGGTTTTTGAGCTCGCTCTTGATTTAGTGTTAATCTTAAGCGTTTGCGGACGTATTCACCACCCTGTCCCTGCGGGACACCCCTCCAAGGGAGGGGAATATTATGAATTATACATTAAAAAACCCACGTTTTAATAAAATAAAGCAAAAACAAATGGCAGGGGTAAAACAAATAAAAGCCCCACTTAACCCAAGGCTTGTTGTAGCCCCTCTTTCCGTTGTAAAGCATTATGACCACAAGCCCCATAAGGGCACTTTGCTGAACATCCTTAAACATGCTGCTTATAAAGTCTTTTGCCGGCACGTGCTCTATGCCGCTATATGCCTTCGCCGTTCGCTCTATAGAATAGGCCTGAGTGGGCACAATAAACGCCCCTGCCTGTGCGATTTTGTTTGTCCCCGCAAGGTAGAAAAACACTATCATAAGCACGCCGTACCAGCGGTAATCGGTGTGTATTTGCTGTGCAAGCCAAGCCAGAGCAAGCACAATAGGAGCTGAAAAATACCATCTCTTTTTAAAATATCTAATGGCGATAATCCCAATAAGCCCCAGAGTAAGGGTAAAATAGACATTCTGCGTGCCTAGCTCAAGCAGCTTGCCTGTGTCAGCCAAGTCAAAGGGGATTTCTGAGACAAGCGCAAACAGGCTCAGGCGCAGCAAATACCGCTTGATATTGCGGGTGTGCGCCGCTCCCTCTGCAATCAAAAAGCAAAAGATAGGAAAGGCAATGCGCCCTATTATCCGCCAAGAAATGTCTGCGGGAAACAGTATAGCACCTATGTGGTCGCAGAGCATAGCGGATATTGCTATTAATTTTAGGGTGAATGAACTCATATTGTTGCCTCCATTTTGTTTTTTACGCTATTTACTAACTTGTTTGCAGTGGATTTTAATGTCTAACGCTTTACAATTGCGTAGGGGCGAATTGCATTCGTTCGCAAAGCTACAGTGATGCACTGGTGAGCCTAAAACAATGTAAGTTGCGTCATTGCGAGCACGCAACCCAGACAAAACAAATGTAAAGTGTGGTGTGCGAAGCAATCCAGTGGAACAAGGCCAGATGTTCTATAGCAGCACAAGGGCTTCGTCTCACTGGATTGCTTCGCACTCGTAACCGCAAGATAAGCTCAAGCTCAGCGGTGCTCGCAATGACGCATATAAGCGAGGCGATATAAAAGCAACCTTCACCCCGCTCTCAAATATCCCGCCAAGTCTGTGGGCAGAATGCAATTCGTACCTACCGTTTTTTAGATATACCTAATTGACACTTTCCCGCTTCTCTGCTATAATTTAATAGTAATCTCCATTTTCTAAAGGAGATGCCATGCTATACATAACAAGACAAAGGATTGGTGTTTTATGAAATATACAAGCACAAGGGATACTCAAACCAGAGTTAGCTCAAAGCAGGCCATTTCGCAGGGTATATCTGTTGAGGGCGGCCTTTTTGTGCCCACAGAGCTGCCCTATATCTCCCAGCTGGAGATGATTACCCTTAGGGATTTAAACTACTTACAGCGTGCGGAGTATATACTGGGCGGATTTTTAAGCGATTACAGCGAAAACGAGCTTAGAGACTGCATTCAAGGGGCTTACGGCAGCGGCCGCTTTGATGATGACGATAACGCCGCACCTCTTAAGGAGGTGGGACACAAAGACTACTTCCTTGAGCTTTGGCACGGTTCAACTTGCGCCTTTAAGGATATGGCACTCCAGCTGCTGCCCTATCTGCTAACCTATGCGGCCAAGAGCTGCTCGCAGGGCAGAGAGACTGTTATACTTGTGGCCACCTCAGGAGATACGGGCAAGGCCGCACTTGAGGGCTTTAAGGATGTAGCGGGCACTAAAATTATGGTGTTCTATCCTCAAGACGGGGTAAGTCCCGCACAAAAGCTGCAAATGATAACCCAAGAGGGCGAAAATGTTGCTGTATGCGCTATTAAAGGCAACTTTGACGATGCTCAAACGGCAGTTAAAAAGATTTTTACCAGCCCTGAGGTCAACAAAGCCCTGCTTAAAAATAACATGAGGTTTTCCTCCGCAAACTCCATTAACTGGGGTCGTTTAGCTCCTCAGATAGTCTATTACTTTAGTGCCTATGCAGATTTGCTCAAGCAGCACGCTCTTAAATCCACCGATGATAAGGTGAATATAGTAGTCCCAACAGGGAATTTTGGTAATATTCTTGCTGCATATTACGCAAAGTATATGGGCTTGCCTGTTAACAAGCTTATTTGCGCCTCGAATTCCAACAAAATTTTAACTGATTTCATCAACACAGGCATCTATGATAAAAATAGGGAGTTTCTCACAACCATTTCACCCTCTATGGATATTCTAATCTCCTCTAACCTTGAAAGACTGCTGTATCACCTTTGCAACGGGGAGTCTGAGCGGGTTAAGGGCTGGATGTCCAGCCTTGAGCAAAAGGGCGTTTATGAGGTTGAGGATGACGTTAAGGCTATTTTAAACAAGCTGTTTTATGCCGGCTTTTGCAGCGAGGAGCAGACCGAGAGCGAAATCTACAGGCTGTTTAAGGATTTTGGCTATTTGGCCGATACCCACACAGCGGTGGCCTCTTATGTGTGCGGCGAATACCGCCGCAAAACAGGCGATAAGCTGCCCTGTATAATAGCCTCTACAGCTAGCCCCTTTAAGTTTTCCTCCAGTGTTTTGGAGGCCTTGGGCAACGAGACAGAGGGCTTAACGGAGTTTGAAAAGATAGACGCTCTTGCCCAGCTGACAAGGGTTCCCGCCCCAGAACCCCTTAAAGGGCTTGAGAACAAGGCCGTTAGATTTGAGGATGTGTGCACAGACGAAACCATGATACAAACTGTGTTCAACATGCTTGGTATTAAGGAGTAAATCAATGTTAAAAAAGATTACAGATTGGATTAAATCCATCGACAAAACATCTCGTATTATCGCAGGTGTTACGGCAGCTTGCGTTTTGGCTCTTGTTATTACAGCTATAGTTATAAAAAAGCCTGAGGGAGGCGGCGGAGTTCTTACCTCCTCAACGGCGGCAGAATCTACTACAGAGGTGGTCTCTGCTGAGGGCTTGCCTGAGGAGGAGCTGACAAGCCCTCCGGAAGCTCCCAAGGAGGAGCGGAACGCAGCGGGCGTGGTAATCTCTGATGAATACAGCGTTAATCTGGCCGCCTATGCGGCCTACACAGAGGAAATAGCAGGTGTGCTCTCCCGCTCAGGCGGGGTGCTTCTCCCCTTCGAAATCAACACAGTGGGCACAGTGATAGGCCCGGACGGGTGGCTTCCTGTAACCAACAGCGACGATAAGGCGGAGTTCATTGACATGAGCACAGGCAAGGTTGTGCTTCAAACAGAGCTGACTGCCTCCTCCAGCTTTATTGACGGCATTGCGGCTGGCTGTATAAAAATAGCAGACGCCACAGAGGGCTCAGGCTATGTGTACGGCTACATCAACAAAAAGGGTGAGCTGGTGCGGGAGCTGACACTTAAGTCAGGCAAGGACCTCTCTGACGGGCTCGCACTTATCTGTAATGCCGACGACCTTTACGGATATATTGACGCCACAGGCAAGGATGTAATTGCGCCTCAATTTTATAATGCGGGCTCTTTTGTTAACGGCATTGCTGCAGTTGCAAAGAACGACAAGTGGGGCTTTATTAATAAGAAGGGCGAATTTATAATTGAACCCACCTATGCAAACGTTGCCTCAAGCTTTGCAGAGGGCTTTTGCAGGGTGGAAATAGATAACAAGTGGGGCTTTATTGATACCACGGGCAAGCTTATAACAGAGCTTAAATTTGAGGTGGCCGCCAACTTTAAAAACGGCGCAGCAGCTGTTCGCATAAATGATAAGTGCGGATTTATCAACCAAAAGGGCGAGTATATAGCAGAGCCGCAATATGAAAATTGCTATGACTTTCACAGCGGGCTTGCAGCGGTGCAAAAGGGCGGCAAATGGGGCTTTATAAACGCCGAGGGCAAGCTGGTTATAGAGCCCAAGTATGGCGATGCAGGCGATTTTTACGAGGGCTATGCCCCTGTTCTGGACGGAGACAGCATGTACTTTATAGACAAGGAAGGCAAGCGAGCTTGGGGCAAAAGATATACACAGGCCGCAAACTTTAACACAGGCTTGGCGATAGTTACTGTTGAGGGCAAATACGGTGTAATAAACACCAAGGGCGAATATGTAATTGAACCAACCTACGCCAATATGACAGAGATTAGCTTTTACGCACCCAAGGCAAAGTAGAAGGAGTGCGTACGCCTTATTTAAATATCCAGCGGGGCTGAGAATTTCAGCCCCGCTTGTTTTTTAGTTGAAAATGGAAAGTTGAAAATTCATTTTAAATAAAATTTGCGCAACAAAGTCACAAAAACTATTGTCTAAGCCTCTTGGCTCACCAATTCCCCTCTTCGGAGGGGCATTCTTCCGCACTGTAGGCGGAAGAGAGGGGTGGTTATTGCATGGTATTATGCGCCTGATTTGCAAATTTTGGAGCGTGGTGCTTGCTTATTAGTTTTTTGGTTTTGTGCTCGCTCTTAATTAGGTGTTAATTTAAAGTGTTTGAGGACGTATAAACCACCCCGCCCCTTTGGGGCACCCCTCCGTTGAGGGGAATTATATTTTTAAAATTTGCGCAGCTTAATTATGCATTACGCATTATTTATTCGCCGCCCACTCCTGCACGTTATAAAATGGGTCGTCCTCGGTAGATTTAATATCACCGCTTAAGGTTCGTGTATAGCAGGCTATGCCCATTCTGTAGCACACAGGGATAAAGGGCAGCTCGTTGTTGAAGGTCTCAATAAGCTCGGCTAGCTCGGCCTCTCCTGTGCGCCAATCGTGAAAGGCCTTTTGTGTGGCATAGGGCACGGGGCCTTTGTAAAAGCCGGAATCCTCTACTATAAGGGGGGTGATGTTCATGTTGTTGGTTAGGGCAAATTCCCCTAAATACAGCTGATAATCCCCTGAAGTAACCTTGTTGAGATAGGTTAGAGTTGTGGCCTCCTGCACCTTAATCTCTATGCCCACATGCTTTAGCTGCTCGGCAATTTGATGCGCAGCGTTAAGTCGTGGGGCGTTATCCTTGTTGACAAGCAGGTTAAACGAGAGACGAACTCCGTTCCCGTCGGCATAGATAGAATCTGTGCCCATGTTAACAAAGCCCAGGGAGGATATATCGGCCTCGGCCAGCTTGCGCTCGGCAAAAATTGAATTTTCCTGCACCAAGGCGGCATCTGCCCATCTGGGGGTAAACAGGCCTGTAGAGGGGTTCGCACGGCCGTTGTAGGCCTTTGTGATAATGTCAGAGCGGTCTAGGGCGTTTGAAATAGCCCTGCGTACCTCTATTTTTGAGAGCAGATTGTTTGAGGTATTTACTCCAAGATAAACTATGTTGTTTAAATCCACAAGCACAGTGGAGGCGTTTATTCTGGCGGGAGTGCCGCTGCGTAAATCGGTGTAATAAAAGCCCAGCGTGCCTATTTCAACAGAGTTTATAATGCTTTCAAGGGTAGGCAGACGCAGCAGCAGGATACGCTTGATTTTAGGGGTGGAGTTGCTGAACCACCAGCGGTTTGCCTGCAAATAGGTGCCCAGCTGAGCGTCCTCCACATAGACATAACGCCCGCTGCCTGTGGGCATTTTGCTTGAGGTATCTGTATTGCGCTTGATTATGGGAAAGTCCAGCAGATAAGCCCCCATTTTGTCGGCGGAGGTTAAATCGAATATCACGCTGTTGCCCTCTGCCTTGCAGCTGACAACAGAGAGGAGCTGCGCACGAAAGCGGGAGGTCTCCTGTGCGGCCTTGGTAAAGGAGTAGACTATGTCACTGGGCTGCAGGGCTGTGCCGTCTGTAAATAGGATGTTGGTTTTAATATCTACTCTAATGCGGTTTTCGGTTATTTTGATTTTATCTGCTAATATGTATTCAAGGGAGTAATCGGGGCTTATGCGCACCAGAGGGTCATACATAAGAGTTGCCACAGAGGCGTTAAGGTTGCTTGTGCAGTTGTAGGGGTTAAGGGTATCTGACCTTGAATAGCACAGGGCAAAGGAATTTGCCACAGGCTCTGAGGCGTCCTCTGTTGGGGTTATTTCAATAGGGAGCTCGCCGCTCTCGGTTTGCTTATAGAGGGCGTCGGCAATGGCCTTGCGCCTTTCGTCCTTACTCTTGCTTGAGCAGGAGCTAAGGAGCAGCGCAAAGGTAAGTACTATTGAAATTATAATAAAAAGTTTATTTTTCAAATTAAACACCAGCTTTGTTGTAGCTTATAGTTGAGTAGTCTATTATACCACATCCGGCCTGTTTTTTCTATAGATATTTCTTTAATTTTTAAAATTGTGGTGGGTGGATTCTCATGACAAATGCCGCAAAAACCGTAGGGGACGATGTCCCATATGCACTAACTTAAGTTTGACAAAACGAAGAATGTGTGATATAATTATCAAGGGTGAAAAAATGGAAAGTATATCACGACTAATGGCGGAATTACCAGT
>JAISYX010000024.1 GCA_031269595.1 Oscillospiraceae bacterium | reverse complement strand
TCTTTCAAAGATAGATTCAGGTGCTATGAAGCTTAACAAAATGCGCTTTGACATAGTAGAGGCTATATTCCGCACCATAATCTCCTTTGAGCAGAAAATAGAGGATAAGCAGCTTGATATACGGGGCGCAGAGGAGATGGAAGCCTTTTTTGTAGACGGCGACCCTGATTTGCTGGGGCAGGTTATCTACAATCTGTTTGAAAACGCCGTCAAGTTTGTAAACGTAGGCGGATATATAGAGCTGCAAACCTATGAGAACAAAGGCTATGCGCACTTTAGAATACGCAACAGCGGCGCAGGGGTAGAGCCTGACGAGCTAAAGCTGTTGTTTGAAAGATTTTATAAAACAGATCGCTCCCGCAGTTTGGATAAAACAGGCATTGGCTTGGGACTATATATAGTAAAGACTATAGTAACACTCCACGGCGGGGATATAACAGCACGCTCTGTTGTGGGCGAATACTGCGAATTTGAGTTCTCTATCCCTGTTATAAGCGGAACTACAGAGCTAAGCCTCTTAGATAGAAAGTAAGTAAGACTGGAAGGAGCAATAACAAAATGTTTGATGATTATAAAGAAAATGAGGCCAATGAGCCCGAAAATGAGGCAAGTCCCAATAACAAGCTGGACTTTGCTGACATCTTCCGCCGTGAGCCTCCAAGAAGGCCGCAAGCACCTGAAGCAGAGCCGCTAAGCTTTCCTACAGCACCTCTGCCCACAGCTCAAGCGGCAGAGGACGCAGCAGAAAAGAGTGAATTCTCCTACGTTCCCACACCATCAGAGGACGAGCAGGAAAACTCCTTCTATTTTAGCACAGGTGAGCTTAAGGGCGAAGAGACGGTTCAGCTCCAAATTGAGGAAATCACCTCTGAGGATGAGCCTGTAATTGATTTATTTACAATTGAGAGTGACTCAGCAGCTCCTATCACCGCACCTGCTGACGGCACAAAGGATTTTCAAGAGGAATTTAACACCATGCGAGACGAGCTAGAACCTCAGCCAGAGGAAAAGGCTGCAAGCTATGCCGCTCCCGCAGTTGCTTCAAGCGTTGAGGCTGTAAATCCTCCTGCACCTCAGCCGCTGCGCCCTCCTGTTAACCCTGTGTATGTGGGGCCGAGACCGCCGCAGGCCTTCCCGCAGAATATTCCCAACACCTATGCACAGCCCCCAAGCCAGCCTCCTGTGCAGGCTGGGGCTCCAATTCCGATATATCCTGTGCCGCAGCCGCCTGTAAGGCCGGCGGGACAGCCCTATCCATACTATCAGCCCCGCCCGCAGGTGTATCCTGTAACACCTGAGGATACCTCCTCAGGCGTTCCGTATCCGGCTGCCGCACCCGCCTCTGCTCAGGAGTGGGAGTCACCAAGAAAATCAAGCAAGGGGCTTTATATTGCACTGGGTGTTTTGAGCTTTCTTGTTGTGCTAAGCCTTATTTTTAATGTCATATTTGTGGTTACAGGCAATATCAAAACGGGCAGCAAGACAGGCACTACAGAATCTGCTCCCAATGCGGGCAAGGAGCTGCCTGTTAACGAAAGCCCCAAGACAGATACCACCCTTCCAAGCAGCGGCGAGGCTCTAACCTCCGCACAGATAGCGGCTAAGGTGCGCCCCTCTGTTGTCAGCGTTATCACCTATGATGCCTCTGTGCTGGGTCAAAACGGCGGCATGGGCAGTGGGATAATCTATTCAGATGATGGATATATAATCACAAACGCCCACGTTATAGGCAACACCAAGACTATGCATGTAACAGTAGTCACAGAGGATAACAAGGAATACTCAGCAAAGGTTTTGGGCTATGATAATGTCACAGATTTAGCCGTGCTAAAAATAGAGGCCTCAGGCCTTCCGGTGGCCGAATTCGGCGAATCTGAAAAGCTTGTGCCCGGGGATGAGGTTATAGCCATAGGCAATCCGGGCGGCGAACAGCTTGCAGGTTCAATTACAAGGGGCATAATTTCAGGTGTAGACAGGGTTATAGATACCGATTCCAGCTCTGCCTCCGCAATGAAGTATATACAGACAGACGCAGCCATTAACCCCGGTAACTCAGGCGGTGCGCTGGTTAACATGTACGGGCAGGTTGTAGGCATTAATTCAGCCAAAATTGCCGCCACAGGGTACGAGGGCTTAGGCTTTGCTATTCCCATTGCCACTGCAAGGCCTATAATAAAGGATTTAAGCTCCTATGGTTATGTTCAGGGCAGAGTTAAGCTTGGCATATCCTGCACAGAGATAGGCAGCTCTGCCGCACAGTACTACAGAGTGCCCACAGGCCTGCTTATACGCTCAATCGACAGCGATTCTGACCTTAACGGCAAGGCCGAGGTCGGCGACATTATTGCCAAGGTAAACGGTAAAGAAATAAGCTCGCTTATAGAATTCCAAGACGCAATAGTAGGCAAAAAAGAGGGCGACAGCATTAAGCTGAGCCTTTACCGCCCCAATCAGCGCAACGGCAATGGTACAAACTTTGATGTAACAGTAAAGCTAATTGCCGATAAGGGCGAGACAGAAGCACCGCAACAACAGCAGTATTATCAGGATGATTATGGATACGGGAACTGGTAAGAAGCTGCTTTGAAACCAATATAACCCCCAAAGCAATCATATTTTGATTGCTTTGGGGGTTGTTTTTAGTGTGAGTTAATTCAAATTTCAACATCAGGCAAATACCCTGCTCTAACATAGCTAACCAAGGCAAGGCATTCTCTTGCTGCGGCATATCTGCCCCTGTTAACCATCTGCAACACGCCCTCATCGGTGGAGGAGCTGCGTGCAGGCACGGGGAGCACCTGCGTCTCCCGTGCAAAAATGCTTCTGTAATGGGCAAAATTGAGCATCACCCTGCGCATGTGGCTTGCTCCGCTTACGGCAAGGATTTTCATCGCCTTATCGTCAAACAGAGCCTTGATTATATCCGCCGAGAACATCACATTTTCGTGCGTGTACATGCTCTTATTTTCTAAAATAATGCGCTCGTTAGGCACGCCCAGAGCACGCAGCTGCGCACGCATTGCCTCGCACTCTGTTAAGCCGCTGTCGTCAGGCATGGGCTTGCCGCCGGAGAGCAGTATAAAGGGCGCACGATTCTCAAAAAAGGCCTCCGCAGCCTTGGGGGAGCGGTTCCTTGTGCAGTCAGGAGAGCCAAAAACCATTATAACAGTGCCATTTTCGCCTCTATCCTCTATGCCCTTGAACAGCAAACGGTTGCACAGAGCTATAAGCTCTTCAGGCACACGCTCCTCATAATCGGTAAGAGCGGCACAGAGCCGCTCTATATTTACACTTGATATTAACACCTATTAATCCTCATAGCCCGTGGGGTTGTTTGACTGCCAACGCCAGGTATCCTCACACATGCGCTCTATGCCGTATTGGGCACTCCAGCCCAATAGCTCCGTGGCCTTTTGCGAGTTTGAATACACTGCCGCTAAATCACCTGCACGGCGGGGGGTGATTTTATAGGGCAAATTGACTCCCGTTGTGCCAATAAATGCCTTGACTATATCCAAAACAGAGTAGCCGTGCCCTGTGCCCAAGTTAAACACCTCCAAGCCCTTGCTCTGCTCCAGCCTGTTTATGGCGCAAAGATGTCCCTTTGCCAAATCCACTACGTGGATATAATCCCTTATGCAGGTGCCGTCGGGAGTTTCGTAATCATCGCCGAAGATGCTCAGCTCTGCCAGCTTTCCCACCGCTACCTGAGAGAGATAGGGCATAAGATTGTTGGGGATACCCTTAGGATTCTCGCCTATTCTGCCGCTTTTGTGTGCCCCTATAGGGTTAAAATAGCGCAGAAGAATGATGTTCCAGCTGTTATCGGAGGCGTATATGTCCTTTAAAAGCTCTTCTATCATATATTTAGTGCGGCCATAGGGGTTAGAGCAATCGCCTGTTGGCATGTCCTCAGAGAGGGGAGGCTCATTCCTGCCGTAAACCGTTGCAGAGGAGCTAAAAACTATGTTTTTAAGCCCGAATTCCTGCATAACTTCACAGAGGCACACTGTACCGCCCAGATTGTTGTCGTAGTATTCCAGCGGCTTTTCGCAGGATTCACCCACAGCCTTTAGGCCTGCAAAGTGAATCACAGCCTCAGGTCTTGCTTTGGTAAATACAGCCCTTAAGCCGGATTTATCCCTTATATCGCAGTTAAAGAACTCAAAGCTTTTGCCGCTTAGCTCCTTAACCCTTTTAATTGCTTCAACAGAGGAGTTGCAGAGGTTATCCAGCACAAATACCTCATGCCCGCCCTCAAGCAATTCAAGGCAGGTGTGGCTGCCTATATAACCGGCTCCGCCTGTAACTAAAATTCGCATGGTTAGCACCTCTGTTTCTATACATTAAACTTAGCCAGCAGCTCGGCTGTGTTCTCTATTTCTGCCTTTTGGCATATGCGCTTTAGGTGGCCCTGTATGGCCGATTCTGATATAAGCAGTATGTCGGGCAAGTCCTCAATACTCACACCTGCAACTGCAAGCTGCTCCAGTATTTCGCTCTCTCTGCGTGAGAGCTTTGCGCCCTCGCTTAAGGCTTTGAGTATGCTGCGCCCGTGTTCCTGCTGCTCCATGACCTCGGGAGTGTAGCCGTGGTGGGTCAAGCCCCGTGAGATTAGCACATAGCCCACAGGCAGCAGGACAAAGAATATTATTATATAATTGTTCACGCTGCCAAGTGCAGCAGGATATTTGTTTGTAAAGAGCTGTGCGATTAGCTCAGAGGCGGCAATAGCCCCCGAACCCACCGCCGCAAAAAAGAAGGGGTGCGGCCTGTTTTGGGCAAAGGTTATTACATACAGCAGTGTGCCCGCCTTAAAGCAGGCAAAGCCTATATATGAAAAGAATGCGAACATAGCTGTCTCTGCTGCTGCAAAGGAGTTTACATTTAACAAAATTGTGGCCGCTCCGCCCAGTGCCGTGGCCATAATGAACAGTGCGCATATGCTGTGAGGCCGCACGGCAAAGGCTATAAACACCGCCGAGACAACCATTGTTAGCATTTCTATAATTTCATAATATCTAAAGCCCTCAAGCCTTTGCACGTTTGCCACTGCATTTGCAGAGTTAAACGCAAAGGTAAAGGCTGCGCAAATGGCAATAAAAAAGAGGTATTCATAGGGCATTTTGCGGAGTATATCCTTGGTTGCAGAGCCGTCAAAGCGGTTGATTATGTGGGTTTTGTTGCCGCTGTAGGAGTCAAAATGCACCAGTATTACACTTAAGAAGGCCAGCACAGCCGCACCAATTAACACAGAGCTGGATTGAGTTAATACTCTTGCGGGAATAAACACACATACAAGCAAATAAATTGCAGAAGCAATTACCAAGCCCCAGGCCACAGAGGCCAATCTTTTGCGCAGTGGAGCTTTAAGCAGAGCTGTCATTGCGGCGCAAAGCCCCACAGCAGAGCTTATTCCTGCTATGGCTGCAAAGGGGATTACTGTGTTAACATTGGTAATGGCAAGGGCAAGAGAGCCCTCCGCAAGCAAAAGCCCGGGTATCCAGCGCAGATATTTGTGCGCCAGAATACGCTCTATATCATAAAAAAGCAGTATTAAGGTTATAACTAAAAAGGTTGCTACCTGCCCCCACAAAAATGCGGTTTTCATATCAGCGGCACTTGTCATTATATGCAAATCTGCAAGCTTAACCTCGCCCAGCTTCATAATGCTGAACGCCCAGCCGCTAAAGCCGCCTATCCTAAGGGCAGCCCTTAAAACAGGATGATTTTCCATAAAATCCACAAACCGCTTAAATATAGAGGTCTTTGGCTGATATTCAAAATCATCCTCCCTGCGCTCCGCCTTAGGAGCTTTTGGAGATTTAGAAAACAGCCCCGCAATGGGAGCTACGATTATTAAGCTTAAAAATTGTTTTATTTTTTGGAGCACGGGGGCACCTCTTTTCAACGTTTGACTATGCGCAAATGCGTGAATGTGATTTTGCGTTTTGTAGGGGACGATGTCCACATCGTCCCATTTTACCGATATTCACGGGATGATGCGGACATCATCCCCTACAGTTTTTTGTCCTTTTGAATTGTTACCAGCATGCCTGCGGCCACCCAGAAAATCGGGGTTACAAAGGGTAGGCTAAACAGGGCGGCAGCTTGTACAGAATAGCTGACAAGCGCAAGCAGCAAAGCCGCTGCACCCACGCTCTTCAAGCCCTTTTTAAAGCCTGTATAAAAAGCTCCGCCTAAAAAGACAAGATAGCTTATAAGGCTTAATCCGCCTGTGCATACAAGCATTTGAATGTATATATTATGAGCCTTATCAACATATTCCCCTGGGAAGAGCCGCTGCAAATCTTCGCTGTAGCGGGTAAACAGAGCACCAAAGGAATCCTGCCCTGCACCGAAGATTGGGTGCTCGCTGAACAGGATAAGTGAACGCCGCCAGGTGTAAACTCTGTTAGTGCCAAGCTCGTCGGGAATGTCGCCGTGCAGTATGTTTGAAATATCGCCCAAAATGCCGGAGAAGCTGCTCTGAGGCAGTATGCGCAGCACAGCTATGCCGGCAACTCCCGCACCTGCTATAATGCCCAGAAGAATGAGCATTCTGCGCTTGCCGTTAAGCTTGCTTGTAAGGCCTGCGGGCAGTTTAATCCATCTTACAGCAGCTGCGGCAGCCAAGGCGGCCAGAGCTATAAGCAGCGAGCGGGTAAGCCCGCCCATGTGTGTGTAATCGTTGTAATAGGCGGTAAAATAGGCCGCACATGCAAATTTAGCTCCAAAAATCAGGGCGATTGCATTTAGCAGGCGGCTGAGGTAGGCTCTGCTTCTAACCGCAAGGAACAGCAGCACAACAAGGCTTGCGGCAACGGCAATTTTGCCGCTGTCTACGTCTATATAATAAAATGCGGCTGAATGAATAGCAAGGGGGAGAAGCAGCCAGTTGGTGTACTTTGACTTTGCAAGCACAAACATAGGCACTGTTAGGCTGTATATCATGGCGATGTACCAGGATAGGAAGTCTATATTACCTATGGTTGAAAGGTATCTCTTGGCAAAGTGAGCCTTGCCCGGGTTGGCTGCGGCCTCTATGCCGCCCAGAGGGTCAACATTAAAGAACTGGAACATTGCAATAAGGCTGATTAGCGCACCTGTGACTGCAAAAAACAGCAGATGCCACTCCTTAAATTTATAAAGGCGTGAAACTATAAAATAAACCGCCACATAAAGGCAATTGACTATAAGCCCGTCATTGCGCCCCAGATAGCCCCAGAACA
>JAISYX010000015.1 GCA_031269595.1 Oscillospiraceae bacterium | reverse complement strand
CACTTGGGTTGCAGCTTCCAGCGCAACCTACGGCGAGGGTGTGCTTACCGTTAGGATTAAGTCCAGCCCCAAGGCCGCTGATGTTGGCAAAACCATTGCAAGAACCTACTCTCTCACTTACGATGACGTTCGTGATGTAGTTGCAAAGACAGAGTGGATTCAAGAAATGGGCTTTGGCGGTGGAATGTACTGGGAATACAGCCAGGATTCCACCAGCCGTACCGAATTTGATGTTAAGCTTCCTTGGGAAGGTCTGATTACAGAAACTATCTACAAGGGTCTTAACGGCCCACGCAGCACAGTTACTCAGCCTGCCCGCGGCAGCGGCGGTACTTCTGCCGTGCTTCAATACGGACGCAAGGCTACTCCTCCTGTTATCTCCTATCGTTATGACAAGAGCCTTAACGCAACAACCAACAAGTATAAGGAATGGGATTCCCGCGAGAACATGCAAAGCCAACTGGGCACAGTAGCAGCTGACGCAGACGCAGGAATAGCCACAGCATACAACAATAATAAGGTTCGTTTCTTTGAAGGTGGACTTTATGTTAATGCTTCTACTCCTTACCATATTTATTACGGCGTTCTTCCTGTATTGGCTCCTGCATATGCAACCAGCGGCACATACACTCCCCAGTCCAACTCTACTCTGGTAAGAGGTAACGGATATGCTTGGATGCAAAGCAGAAATAGCTCATATGTCGCTAACGCTTCCGCAGTAGGCGTAAGCACTCCCGAGTGGACATTCTTAAAGGATTTCCCCAGCACAAGAATTAACCGCACAGAGTTCAACACTCCCTTACGTGCACCCAGCAACGCAGCTCTGCACGTTATAAGTGCAAACCCGAGTGCAAAGCAGGTTCTCCCGGGCACTACCGTCAATTATAATATTGAGGTGTTGGGCGGCTCAGGCAACTACACTTCAGTTACTCATCAGGTTTGGTTCCTCGGCGTTAAGTATGACAACAACGACGGCTACCGCAAAACCGAGAAGAGAAGAACAGGCGGCCCATACCCAATTCCAACAGGTGCAGGCGCAGGCGCACAGAACAGCCCTGCAGGCGGCACAGGCGTTGACTTTAAGAACGAGCCCGGCACAGCCTTGGGCCTAGACCGCAAGGTTATTACCAGCACAGTTGGTGAGACCCGTGCAACTATCGTTCCTTCAAAGACAAGCGGCACAGGTGTGGTAAGCTTTAGCACCAATGAATACGGAACTTACTACATCTTCACTCAGGTTACAGACAGCACAGGCAAGTTGGCAGCTCAGTTCTCACAGCCCGTTGAGGTTACAGATGTGCTCGACCTTGATTTGCAAGTAACTTCTACAACAAATGCAGGCACAGGTGTTAATGTTAACACAGTTGTTACAGCAACAGGTGCTGCTACAGGTGCTGCCGCAGTAGGCATGGAATATAAGTTTGAGGTGTTTAACGGCACTACATCTGTATTCACACGTGACTATGCTGCAGGAACAACCTTTAACTTCACCCCAACAACAGAGGGCACTTACAAGGTAAAGGTTACCGGAAAAAATTCAAGCGGCGACGAGGTTTCCGCCATATCCACTTCCTTCCTTGTAACACAGCCCCTTACAATCACAAGTGTTACCCCAACCACAGCTAATGTAGGCACAAGCAAACTATTTACCGCAGTTGCAATAGGCGGCGTAGGTGCAAAAACCTACAGCTACTATGTGCTCAAGGGCGGCAAGGTTTGGGCTTCTCAGGCATACACCAGCAACACAACCTTTAACTGGACTCCCACAGAGGCCGGCACTTACAGACTCCGTGTTTACTGCCAGGATGAGGCTGTAACAAGAGTTGTTAAGGAAATTACAGTTACCGTTTCCTAATGGCGCAAAACTCTCCTTGTTAACAAAATTTTGGTGATTCTGTCCTCAAAACGTTCTTTGAGGACAGAATCCCGAAAAAATCTTACAAATTTTCATTTTTTACTAATATGGGCTTGAAAATGGAATTTGGATATGCTATTATTATATTAAAGTTAAAAAATCAGAAGGGATGATTTTATGAAAAAAATTTCTAAGATTGCCTCAATAGTGTTGGCAATCGCATTGCTTGTTAGCATGGCAAGCTTTGGATTAAACGTTTCGGCAGCTACAGCAACTACCTACACTTCTTCAGAAGGTCAAAGTAGTTTGAAGAGCGTATCTCAAACTGGAGCTACTCTTTCGGGAACTTACAACATCTATGGTTGGCCGACCAATGCTGACGTTTATGTTGGCAATGTTATAGCAAGTGCTCCAAGCCCCACAGGCACAAAGGCTTACACAGCTACGGTTACTGCCGGTACTTGGCCTCAGGCAACAGACACTCAATTCTCTCTTGCACTCACAGACGGCGGTGCTTCTACATCAGGATACACTGTTATCTATAAGTCAAGCAATGGTAACTGGGCTGCTGCTTATATTCCTTACGAAGGCCCCAAATATGAGATTGATATTAAGAAAAACGGCACAAAAATCACAACAGATTCTATCAGCCTTTGGCAGGGTGCAGTAAGCGGCTATAGCTTAACTTACCTTGGTGGCACAACAAGTGATGCTGTTACTGCAACTCCTAATGATGTTGTTACAATAACAAAGACTGGCTTAAACTTTACTGTTACTCCTTTAAAGGCCGGCACAGCAACTGTTAACTTCAAGGGCAACGACGTAACAGATAACATTGTTACCTTCACAGTTACAGATGATTCAACAGTAGTTGCACAGTGGTTTGCAACAGGCCAAGACATTAACAATGGTTCTACCTTTACAGCTGCTGCTGGCAAGGCTTACGGCTTCGGCGTTGACGCCTTCCCCGCAACTCAGAATGTTGTTGTTAGTGTAGTTTCCGGCCCTGCAACAATCACACAGAGCAGCGTTAGCGGCCAGTATCCCTATTCTGTTAAGTCAACAACTCCTAACTCCAGTGCTGTTATTAAGATTCAAGGCGCAACAAAGTCTATCCAGTTTACAGTTAACTTCACAGACTTAGTTTTCGACTTCTTCACAGACAGCAACTCCGCTAATGTAGCTGAGCCTCTGGTTCAGGTTCCTGTAAACGGCGAAGTAACAATCTACACAAACAAGCCTGTTACAAACTGGGCTCTTGAGGGCACAGGCGTTACAAAGGTAAGCAACACTACTACTTCTATCACACTTAAAGGCATAACAGTTGATACTATCACAAAGATTACCGCAAGCGACGCTTCCGGCCAGCTTGGTTGGTTTGACGCTTATGTAATCGGCGAAGCACCTGTTGATGATTTCTTCTTCGTAGCATTTAAGATTGGTTCAGCAGTATCCTACCGTTCTAAGAATCCTGGCGAACCTTCTGCCATTGCAGCAGAGGCAGTCATCTTTGACGGCAGAGCATATGCAGTTGTTCTGGATGTTGCAGCAGCTTTAGGCTTAAGAACCGGTTGGGATGAAGCTACAAGCACTGTTACTATCAGAGACGACAATTATATGGCTTATGTAAACTATGAGACCGCAGCTGTAACTATCCGCAATCGTTCTTCTGACAATTCTATCAAAGAAACCTATGACTTAGCTTCTGATCAATATTTCAAGAGCATTGACGGAAGAACCTATGCTCCTGCTCGTGCTCTAGTTGAGCTTGCTCAAAAATTTGGTAATTCTGACTACAGAGCTTACTCCGAGGAGCGTGGCGGCGCAACTTATATCCTCTTTACATCTCAGTCACTCAATGGTAAAGATGCATTGAAGGAAGCCATCTATGCCGAAGCAATCCCTTATCTCTAAGTTAAACACATTAAGAGCCCTGCCAAATTGGCAGGGCTCTTTTTTTGTGTGTTAAAAAAGCTCGCCAATCAAAAATCGGCGAGCTTTTTATAAGCGAGAGGCGGTTGACCGCCAAATCTCATTTCTTTCCTTTTTACCTGTTATAATGTTAGAAACAGCCTCAATAGAGCTTAAGATTGCGGCATCCATGCCGCCGTAGTAATGCTGCCCTGCGCAGCCAATGCAAAACAGGTTGGAGAACTCATCAAGGTATGTGCGCAGCCTGTCCAGATATGGGTAGCTGCCGCCGTAACCAGGAAAGGCCTGCTCTATCCTTTGTATGCAGGAATCCAGCACATCACGGCCATTGATTATACCAAGCATCTCCAGTTCGGAAATGCTCTGTTTTATAAGGGCATCGTCGCTCTGCTTCCACAGGTTTTCTCCATTAGAGCAGGGCATTCCCACCCCCATCCATATGGTTTCATGGGGTCTTGCGTACAAATAGGGTGAGATATTGTTGAAAATTTGCACTTCACTAATCCGGCAACCCTTTTGCGGTAGCAAAACCTTGCGGGCATAGGGCAGCTTTTTGTTGCCCATAAACGCCCCCGGGTAAATCGGAGCTTCCTTTCCCTCGGTAAATCGCCAAGAGCGCAGTTCCAGCCCCACTGAGACATAGCTTCTGTATGGCAGAGACTCCGCAATTTCTATTAAAGCTTGGGGCACGCTTATGCCCTCTGCACGCCTGATTAAATCAGGCAGGGGCAGGGATGAGAGGAAGACATCTGCCTCCACCTCGGTTTCTGTGCCCTTGGGCTCGCATATGATGCGGCTGGCTCTTCGGCCGTTAAAAAAGATGCTTTTAACTGGGCAATTTAAAAAGATTTTGCCGCCTTTTGAGGCTATCTCCCGTGCAACTATGTTCCAAAAGTAGCCGCTGCCGTATTTGTGATACAAAAATGTAGGCAGCTGCGCCTTGTTTTTCTGCTTAGAAATCAAATTTTTAGCCAACTCAAGAGGGTTGGGATAATCTCGCTTCACATCCAAAGGGAATGCATTGATATTAGCGGGGAGCTCCGCAGGGTGTATGCCAAAATGCTTTTCGAAATAGCCCTCGTAAAACTGGCTGTAGCTGCTTTCACCAAAGCGTTTGCTGAGCTTGCTCTCAAGGGAGTTAATCCTCTCATTGGCAAACAGCATTTTTGCCATATCATGTGCCAAAAGAGCATAATTTTTTATACCAAGCTTTTGAATATTCTCCAAGCTTAGCTCCAAGGGCAGAGATACGCCCTTCCCCTTATAAAATGACGCAAATGCATTGGGGCGCATTAGCATGGTGTTATCATAGATTTGTGGATCTGCACCGTATTTTTGCAGCGTATTTATACTTTGAGTAATGAGCTCATCGTAGGCAGGTTGGCCTTGCAGGGGCGAAAAACTGCCTACCCAACTTTTAACCTGCTCGCTTTGACAGTTAAAAATATGCGCTCCAGGGTCAAAGACTTTATCTCTATGAAGGTAATTTTGGGCAAGTCCACCTACTCTGTCCCCTGCCTCCATAATCAAAACTTCATAAAAATCCCCCGCACGCATTATCAGCTCGTAGGCCGCAGTCAGACCTGCGGGGCCTGCACCTATTATTACAACACGCTTTTTAGACACTCAGCAATACCTCATATTATATCAAAAATGATTTGGAAGAATAAGCGAAAACTGTAAATACTACAAACAAAACAGTAAGCACACAGAAGGCCTGTGTGGGCAGATTCTTAGCTTTTTTGCCGCTTAGCAGCTGTGCGGCACGGCCTATAAATACAGCTCCAATAAAGGCTGTGGGGTAGCTATAGCGGTAGCTCGGCGTACTTAAGTTTGGATACTGCACCATAAAAATCACATGGGAGACGAACAACAAAGCCCAAATACCCGCCAAAACAATGTAAAATAGCCGCTTTGATGCTTTTCTATCTTTCAATAAAACGTAGGCTATGGAGAATAGAGATGCTGTAATTAATATCAGATTTAATACAGTTAGTATAATTGCGCTTGTGTTGATTTCCTGGTACATCTGCTCATCAAATAGGGAGGTTTTAAGGAAGGTCACCCAATCATTTGTGTCCTCAAAGCTTTGGAATACATAAGGGAACAGATTGCGGAAATCCAGCGCAAAACGTTGCAGAATGGGCACATCACCGTGGTAGCGTATCCCTGTATTAAAGTGCGGCACATAGTTAAAGCTTTGATTAAATAAGATATAATTGCGAATAGGATACCACAGCCCTATTGGTATGCTAATGCCCGAAAAACAGAGGCCTTTCTTGACAATAGCCTTTATCTCCAAGCCATTTTTGGCCTTGATTGCAGGAATCAGCTTGCAGGCAAAAATGAAAATACAGGCAGGGGCTATAAATCCGGCAGAGAGCTTGCTCATCATGCCCAAACCCACACACAGAGCCAGAATTGCAGTGTTCTTCATGGTGGCTTTTTCGTACCAAATCATCAGGTATAGAATAGCATGTATAAAGAAGAGCCACATCAGGCAATCGTTGTTAATCATGCCGCAGAGAATCAAGTTAAAGGGGTGCAAAATCGCCAAGGCCAGCACTGCAATTCGCACTCTCTCGCTCAGGTGCAGCCGCTTTATTATTCTGTAAAAAGCCAACATTGTAAGGGATGAAAACAGCAACGGCAGCACTTGCAGCAGTTCTATAATCAGGTTTTTGTTCAAATTTAAAGTAAGGCAGAGCCACACCAGCGGCGCACCTAAGAGGTGTACCAAAGGCGGGTGATAATACTGATAGTCGTTGGTCAAGGGCAGCGCACCTGTATCTGCTATATCTACCATGTAGTGCAAATGCCCGTGTTCCCCCATGAAATCGTGTTGGCGGGAGGTCCCCTTTGTATACAAAACGTAGCAAAGTCTAAGAATAAAACCAAAAGTAATAATTATAAACGCCCATTGCCTGTAGGTAAGGGGCTTCTTTTTAAAATATCTGAATGCGATAAACGCCAGCCCAAAAAACAGCAAAAGAAGCTGTAAATGCTGATACGCCCGTTCCGGTATAACGCCCTTAAAGCTGAGGTAGATAAAGGGCAGCGGCACAAAAATTGAGCCTAGGGCAAGCCAGAGGTATGCCCATTTTAGATTTATATAACGCTTAAGACTGCCCATTAAAATCGCTCCTGCCATTCCCAGCCCTGATTTAGCGCAATCTGCTCTTTTTCAATGTTAGTTATTATAATCCACCTGGCAGAATTGGCAAAACAGGTGTTAATATAGGGCGAGACAAACAGCTGCGGCAAGCCCAGAGCCTGCAAAATAATGCAGCCCAAAAGGCTCAGCCACAGGGAGGCCACCTGCCATTTAAAGCCCTTCATATAGCGCACGGAGGTGCGAAACGCCGCCGTGACAGGCAGGGCAGGATTCCCCGCTATCAGATAGGGCACTAAGAAGTAGCGCAGGTTAATCATTATAATAATTGCAATAGCTCCGCCCGCAGCAAGCCAGAAGGAGAGATCAGAGGCCAACTCAAGAAAAAATTTAGCCTCGGCATCCTCAACCACAATTGAAGCAATGGCGCACAACACAGTGGGAGCAAACACAAGCACTACCCAGCCATAAATGCGGAAGAACCGCTGCAGAGCATAGTTTATAGAGCGTCCGTAGCGTCCTCTTTGGAAATAGCTGAACACCAGATTAAAGGGGGCTCTATCCCCTGAGACCAGTGCATAATGCCATTCCAGCAGGCCAAGGTGCACAGGAGCTTCCAAAAACATCCTTACAAAGTAATACACAGGCATAGCAATTAACGCAGTTATTGCTAATACCAATGTTCGTATATTATAATTGCTTTCGCTTGGTATTTCCGGATATAAATAAGGATACACAAAAAGCAGATAAAGCTGTGCAATGGTAGTAAAAATGAGTGCCACAACAAGGCTAACCCCTAAAACGGCCATAGCCTTACCCCAATTGTTCTTTAAAAATCGCCGTGCCTGATGCTTTATTCCCGAAGTTCCGTACATACTAAACACCATGTGTTAGAGAGCCCGCACACAAAAAATCATCTGTTATGCCTGCATCTCTGCCTTTCGTATTATTTTCAAGCTTTACGTCTATAATGTAAATATTTTACTCAGCATTTTCCCAGTTATGCCAGACATTTTGAACATCGTCGTTATCGTCCAGCATGTCAAGCAGCTTGTTCATTTTTGCAACGGCCTCTTCGTCTGTTAAAGCGGTGTAAACATCGGGCACCTGCTCCACCTCCGCAGAGACAAAGCTGTACTTCTTGGCCTCTAAATCGCCGTAAACAGCCGTAAAGTCATCCGGCTCAGTAAATATCTCAAACACATCCTCAGAGGCCTGAAAGTCCGCTGCCCCGGCCTCCAGAGCGTCCTCCATAACAGTATCCTCATCTAAGCCCTCACGCTCAATTACAATAACGCCCTTTTTGTTGAACAAATAGGAGACGCAGCCTGGAGTGCCCATATTCCCGCCGTATTTGTCAAAATAGTGGCGAATATCCCCCGCCGTGCGGTTGCGGTTATCTGTAAGAGTTTCGACTATAACTGCAATGCCGCTTGGGCCGTAGCCCTCGTAGCTTATGCTCTCATAGCTGCTGGTATCGCTGCTGCCGGCGGCCTTTTTTATGCTGCGGTCTATGTTGTCGTTGGGTATATTGTTGGCCTTAGCCTTAGCTATAACCTCCCTGAGGCGGGGGTTAGAGCTGGGGTCAGGGCCGCCGCCCTCACGCACAGCTATCATAAGCTCACGGCCGATTTTTGTAAATATCTTAGCCCGCTGACCGTCTGTTTTTTCCTTTTTACGCTTAATTGTACTCCATTTAGAATGTCCTGACATAGATTTCCTCCGAAAATTTTATAGTATAGTAGAATTACTTGATGAATTTACCTTGCTCCTTCACCTGTAAACACAACCTTAAAGGTGAGAAAGATAATTTTAACATCCAGCAAAAAAGAATATTTCCTCACATATTCCATATCATAAACTATTTTATGCTCAGCTCCAAGATTGTAGCCGCCGTTAATCTGCGCCCAACCTGTAAGCCCGGGCAACACCAGCATACGCTTGCGGTAGCCCTCTATATAGGCATCAAATTCGTCATAAAACACGGCACGCTCCGGCCTCGGGCCCACAAAGCTCATGTCTCCCCTAATGATGTTAAACAGCTGCGGGAGCTCGTCTAAGCGGGTTTTGCGAATGAATCTGCCCACCTTAGTGGTTCGGGAATCCTCCTCAGACGCCCATTTTGGGCCGTCCTTTTCAGCATCTAAACGCATGGAACGGAACTTATACATAGTAAAAGATTTGCCTTTATAGCCCAAACGAGTTTGCTTAAAAAATGCAGTGCCCGCTGAATCCGCCTTGATTATAACTGCAAGCAGCAGCATAAACGGCCACAGAATAAGCACAGAAATAATAGAGAAGAGTACATCAAAAATGCGCTTGCACAGCAGATAGAGCCTGCGCTGGGCATAGGCGTGAAAATCAATATCGCTTGCAGCATCCGCAAATTTTTGCATTGCTTCACTTCCCTAAGTTTTGGTATAGAACTATTTTAACACAATAATAGAGTTTTTTCAAGCTTTGAGTTGATTTGCAACAAATTTTTTTAAACTTTTAAGCCTTTGAAGAATTTATTCAATATGTGCAAAAATTAGCCCTCATTTTCTATATTTATTTTTTAATTTTCTATTGCATTTATTAACAATTGATGGTAAAATAACTCTATAAAGGGATTGTCTTATTAAATCCCTTTGAACTCGGCAATTTTTTAGTTTGAAAATATGTATGAAAGGCAGAGAAGCATACGTTATTGGTGTGCGATTCTCTGAGGCATGGTGTTTGGTATGGAATTTTTATTAAGCTTAGCTCCTGTTGTCCTTGTTATTCTGGGCGTATTAGTCGTTATTGCGCTAATCTTGTTTTTGAAAGGCTTTTACACTGTTCAGCAAAACACAATAGTGGTTATTACGCTTTTCGGCAAATACCTTCGCTGCGTAAAGGCAGGCTTGCACTGGAAGTTCCCTTGGGAAAAGATTTATTCACGCTGCTCATTAAAAATGCAGTCTGTGCAGCTTGAGTTCCAGGCCATTACAATTGACCAGGCCAACATCCGCTTTAAAACTCTTATCATCTACTCTGTTCTGGATAACAGGCCCGAAACCGTTAAGCAGGCTGTTTTCCGCTTTGAGAACAAGGATATATTCCTGCGCACACTCTTTGGTTTAACTGAGGGTGAGCTGCGCACAGAGGTTGCTAAGTTCCGCCAGCAGCAGGTTTTGGGTATACGTGAGGAGCTCTCTCAGGAGGTTGTAAACCGTGTTAACAAGCAGCTTGCCGAATGGGGCTACAGAATAGCCGATTTGCAGGTTACAGACATCTCCTTTGACAGAGCTGTTACCGACTCCATGACCCGTGTTGTAGCCGCACAAAACGAGATGCAGGCCGCCAACAACGAGGGCGAGGCTGTCCGCATTAAGCTAACCAAGGAGGCCGAGGCACAGGGTGCCGCTCTGCGCATTAGAGCAGAGGCTGAAAAGACAGCCGCAAAACTGCGAGGCGAAGGCCTTGCCGAGTTCCGTCAGGCTATTACAAGAGGTATTTCCGGCTCTATTGAAGAGATTGAGCGTGCCGGCGGCGATATAAACACACTCATTCAGTACCTCTATCTTGAGACCTTGAAGGATGTTGCCAAGGACGGCAAGGGCAAGATTATCTTTATGGATAACGGCGCAGGAGCCGCACAGCGCATGGTTAATCAAATTTCTGCATTAAGCCCTGCCAGCGGTTACGGTAACATTGACACTGAGGAGAATATTCCTGAGGTTGAAGAGAACGAGCTTGCTCCTTTGCTAAATTAAAACACGTTGATTAAACCGAACCTGCACTGTTCAAAACGGTGCAGGTTTTTGTTTTAAAAAAATTTAAAAATTATACTTGACAAGAGCCAAGGCGAGAGTTATAATACATATAATTCATATAAGACTTACTTAAACCGTATGTCTTGTTAATAAAATAACAAAGTAGAAAGGACAGGCAGTTCAAAACCGCTTGTTAAAAAGGTGAAGAAAATGAGCAAAAATTGGAGATTCGAAACAAAACAGATTCATGTTGGACAGGAGCAGCCTGATTCTGCTACAGACGCACGTGCTGTGCCTATTTACGCAACCACATCATATGTGTTCAAGGACAGCGCACAGGCGGCAGGGCGTTTTGGCCTGAGCGAGGGCGGCAACATCTACACCCGCCTTATGAACCCCACCTCTGATGTGTTTGAGCAGCGCATTGCGGCTCTTGAGGGCGGCGTAGGCGCATTAGCAACCTCTTCGGGAGCTGCTGCCATTACTTATGCAGTGCAGAACATAGCCACACAGGGCGACCACATTGTATCTTCAAAGACAATTTACGGCGGCACATACAACCTATTCTCAAATACTCTGCCTGATTTTGGCATTAAGACCACCTTTGTGGACGGTTCTAACCCCAAGAACTTCGATAAAGCCATCAAGAACACCACTAAGGCTATCTTTATTGAGACACTGGGCAACCCCAATTCTGACGTTATAGACATAGAGGCTATTGCAAATATCGCCCACAAGAACGGTATCCCTCTTATTGTTGACAACACCTTTGCTACACCATATCTAGTGCGTCCTATCGAGTACGGCGCAGATATAGTGGTGCACTCCGCAACCAAGTTCATCGGCGGCCACGGCTCTGCCATAGGCGGCGTTGTAGTTGACAGCGGCAAGTTTGATTGGGCTCAAAACAGGAAGTTCCCCGGGCTGTCTCAGCCTAATCCCAGCTATCACGGAGTGGTGTTTACTCAAGCCGTGGGTAATCTGGCCTATATTATCAAGCTGCGCACAACTCTAATGAGAGATACGGGCTCAACCATAAGCCCCTTCCATTCCTTCATCTTTGTACAGGGGCTGGAGAGCCTCTCACTGCGTGTGGAGCGTCATGTAAGCAATACACTTAAGGTTGTGAATTACCTCACCAAGCACCCCAAGGTTGAGAGCGTTAACCACCCCTCCCTGCCCAACCGTGCAGATAATGCGCTGTATCAGAGGTATTTCCCCAACGGCGGAGGCTCTATATTCACCTTTGAAATCAAGGGCGGTGCTGATGATGCCAAGGCCTTTATAGACAAGCTCGAGATATTCTCGCTGCTGGCCAATGTGGCCGATTCTAAGTCCTTGGTTATCCACCCTGCCTCTACAACACACTCCCAACTCTCCGGCG
Source organism: Oscillospiraceae bacterium (assembly GCA_031269595.1). Classification (GTDB taxonomy): domain Bacteria; phylum Bacillota; class Clostridia; order Oscillospirales; family Acutalibacteraceae; genus JAISYX01. The sequence goes on along the minus strand of JAISYX010000015.1, from coordinate 1,187 downwards.
CAGATTTGCTGGATCAAGGCATAAAGCCCAACACAGTAAGGCTCTCAATAGGCCTAGAGCACATTGACGACATACTCGCAGATTTAGACCAAGCCTTTGCGGCAGTTAGGTAAAAAATCAGTTAAAAATCAGCGGAAGGGTTAAGCTTTTCCGCTGATTTTTTATAATATATAATTGTGGTAATTTGCTGCGCAAATTTAATTAAAAGAAGTTTTAAACCAACGCCGTAGCCTGCCTCACTGAGGCAGGCTACGCATGATTATGGCCTAAACTCCACACATTTTTACAAGTGGGCTTGAATTGTAATTACCAATAATTACGCATTACGCATTAAACAACAACTCCCACTGCCAGCAGCTCTATCAGCCGCTTATAAACAGGCTCTAAATCCTCAATTGGCAGGGGATTTTGGCCTTTTCCTATCTCTATTGTAAAGGCAGGATTGCCTATCTCCTTAACAAACCAATCCTTAAAACCCCCGTGAGAGGCCAACGTTACAGGCTCGCTCATCTCATAGCCTGAGGCCGCAGCCAAAATTCTTGCTATCATTTTAGATTTAGGCGGAGTGTATGGCGGATAATCCCAGTAAATCTCCTCCCCCTGACTGTGAAAGGCTATGGCCAAGGATGGCCTTACCTTGCGGCAAAAACCTGTTATAGCACGGGTTTCGGGCTCAGATTCGGGGTGCGTACCGCCGTATCTGGTTGGCCCAGGGCCTGTTATGCCTGCCTCTATTTCCATTTGGTGCAGCGTATCCCAGCCTGCGCCATAGTTGTGGTTCAGGTCCACTCCCCTGCTGTTTGCCTGCCAGCTGCGCTTATCCCAGCCGTTATTCAGCACATGATACACCCCGTCAGGGTTAACCATTGGCACAAGCACCAAGCGGCATTTTTGCAAGGCAAAGCTCAAATCAACGCCGCCCAATTGTCCCTGATGCCTCAGCTTAATGCACACATCCTCCATAAAACGCAGCAGAACCGCCGCCGTGAGCCACTCCAGTGCATGAAAGGCAGCAGCATAAAACACCGTTTCGCTCCCGTTTCCTATGGAGACAGCGTGAATCGGCCTGCCCTCAACAGAGTAGCCGAGGCTGAACCGCTGGATAAAGGGGTACTCCTCCTTCAGTTTGCTAAGCCATTCCCCCAGCTTTTGAGGATATGGCGGACTTGCAGGTATTATTCTTTTCA
>JAISYX010000113.1 GCA_031269595.1 Oscillospiraceae bacterium | reverse complement strand
GAGGGCTTATGCTGCTGATTTGGTTACCGGATAAATAAAGCTCAGTCAAGTTTGTGAGGTTTGCAAGTGGGCTTATATCGCTAATTGGGTTATAAGATAAATAAATGAAATCCAAACTTGTAAGGTTTGCTAGAGGGCTTATATCGATGATTTTGTTATTTCCTAAACTAAGACTAGTCAATCCTGTGAGGTTTGATATTGGGCTTATATCGCTGGTTTGGGTAAAAGATAAATAAAGTTCACTCAACCTTGTGAGGTTAGCCAGCGGGCTTATATCTATAAGATTGTTATATGTTAAATCAAGTTGAGTTAAATTTGTTAGGTTTGCCAATGGGCTTAGATCGCTGATTTGGTTACCGGATAAAGAAAGGACAGTTAAGCTTGTAAGGTTAGCTAGTGGACTTATATTGCTGATTTGGTTACTGCCTAAATCAAGTTCAGTCAAATTTACAGCATACTGCAAACCTTCAATATTAGATATAGCTGAGCCGTATAAATCCAAGGTTTCAACACCAGCCATCTCCCCACGGCTAATCTCCCCATCCCCATTAGCATCAACGCCTTCCGCAATCAACGCAGCCTTCAAATTAGCATCAGGAAAATCAATAATAGTATCAGAATCATCCTCAATTGCATCAACAACAGCGTACAGGCTTAGGTGCTCAAGCTCAAATACAAGGCTGCCGTTTTTCAACACAGACGGCACTTGTGAAGGCTTTCCAAAGGCATTAATGTAGTAAACTGAGGCCGTGGACAGAACATAACCCTCAGGCACAGGCAGTGTAACTCTAATTTTACCGCTAGGCTGAACCTCTTCTCCCTCAAGGCTTAGGGAGATGTCATAAAGCTTAAACACCCTTGCAAGGCTCTCTAAGGCCAGTGATGCAAGAGTAAATGTTTCACCCTCCGTAACCTCTGTTATGCTAAGCTCCGCCCCTGCCGGAATAGAGTGAGGGTCTTTCTCCATAACAGTTATGCCTGTTGCGGCATCTGTAAGTGTGAGAAAATCCTTTTGCGGAGTGTAGGTCAAGTTAGTTCCTTTTGACTTAATAGTATCAATATCACTCTTCGCCGCCGAGCCCTCTTCTACATCCAGCCAATTCATAGAGACATCCAGCTGGTTGCAATATGCAAGCTCCAAAATCGGTGAAATATCTGTTATATCGTTGTTATCAAGCTTAAGAGAATTAGCCGCTCTAATATTTTCAAGGGGCGTAATGTCGCTTATCCTGTTGCCGTCCAAATACAGGATGTCAAATGTTTGTTTGGTATTAATAAACTGCGCTCCTATCCAAAAGCCTGCAAACTGTTCAAATACAGATAAATCCTCAATCTCATTATTCGATAAACTAAGGCTGCCATTGTATTTAAATGCAGGCAGCTTGGAAATTGTGCTTATCTTGTTATTTGAAAGGATTAGATTATCCAAGCTTTTGAAGCCCTCAAGGGGCGAAATATCCTCAATTTGATTGTCACGCAGGTCAAAGTTTGTAAGCTGAGGAACTAAAATTGCCGAAAGAGCCGCCAGCGGAGAAATGTCACTAAGTGCGGTATCCCTTATGTATATATGCCACAGATTAGTCAAATTAGCAACGCCTGAAATATCAGTTAGTTCGCATTCTCTTATAGTGAGATATGTTAGCTTGTTGCAATTAAACTCTTGGGGTATCTCTGTTACAAGAGAGCCTATTATACTAAGGTTGGTAAGCTCCGGTGAGTCAATCAACAAAATATCACTAAAATTGGTGTTAACTAAGCTCACAAACACCAGCTTATTAAGCTGAGCGACAGGCTCCCAATCGCTTATGCTTTGGCTTGTTATGTCCAGATTTTGCAAATTTTTGGCATACTGCAAGCCCTCAAGGCTTGTAATTTGCGTTGAAGGATCAACAAAAATGCCGTTAAGAGCCAAAATTTCATTGTAGCTTATTTCTCCGTCTTCGTTTGTGTCAATGCCGGAATTGCAAAGCTTGAGCCGCAGATTATCATCTCCAAAGATGATAGCCTCATCCCCCTCAGCCGCCAAAGAGCTAAAGGACGCCACCGGTAAAAGGGCAAAAACCATTAAAATAGATAGGATTAACGAAACTGCTTTTTTCATAACCATTCTCCTTCTCCAAAACAATAAATTTCACGATAGCGTATCTCTAAAAACCTGTAGGGGCAGACCTGCGTGTCTGCCCAAATCACCATAAAGTGCCCGTATTTGGGCAGACACATAGGTCTGCCCCTACAAACGAATTGGCAAATAGAGATTCGCAATATTGATTATAGGAATATATTACCTCAAATTGGTAAGGAAGTCAAGACTTATCATAAAATTGTTACAAGTTTTAACTTGTCCCTCAGGGGGTTTATAGGTCAAAATGCATAAACATGCAAAAAAATTTAAAAAACGCATATGTAAACTTCTTATTAACATATCACCCCACCCGCAAAGCCCATACCTTAGCCATTTTCAGCCCGCAAAAAGCCTCTTGAAATCACACAAAATTTGACTTTCATCTGGGAATATGCTATAATATATTCCTGAATTGGGTATCTCTAAAAACTGGTAGGGGCAGACCTATGTGTCTGCCCAGAGCACCGCAAAAATGTCCGTCTTTAGGGCAGACACATAGGTCTGCCCCTACAAAGCGAGTAAATAGAGAGGCTCAGTTAATTTAAATCTTGGAGGAACATTTTATGCTTTCAAATAAAGAGAAGAGTATGGAAAAGGTTGTGGCACTCTGCAAAAACAGAGGCTTCGTATACTCAGGCAGCGAGATTTACGGCGGCCTTTCAAACAGCTGGGATTACGGCCCCCTAGGCGTTGAGTTCAAAAACAACGTCAAAAAGGCCTGGTGGAAGAAGTTTGTGCAAGAAAACCCCCACAATGTGGGCTTGGATTCCGCCATACTTATGAACCCGCAGGTTTGGGTTGCATCCGGCCATGTGGGCGGCTTTTCCGACCCTCTTATGGACTGCAAGAGCTGCAAAACCCGCCACCGTGCTGACAAACTCATAGAGGACGCAGGCGGCGACGCAAACGGCATGTCCTTTGAGGATATGAGCGCATATATCAAAGAAAATAACATACCCTGCCCCGATTGCGGCGGCAAGGATTTTACCGATATACGCAAGTTTAACCTTATGTTCAAAACCTTTCAAGGCGTCACAGAGGACGCTAAAAACGAGGTCTTCCTTCGCCCCGAGACAGCTCAGGGCATCTTTGTCAACTTTGCCAACATCCAGCGCACCACCCGCAAAAAGCTGCCCTTCGGCGTCGGCCAGATAGGCAAGAGCTTCCGCAACGAGATTACCCCGGGCAACTTCATCTTCCGCATTCGTGAGTTCGAGCAAATGGAGCTGGAATTCTTCTGCAAGCCCGGCACAGAGATAGATTGGTTTAAATACTGGCGCAGCTTCTGCCGTGATTGGCTGCTTAATTTAGGCCTTAAGGATGAGAATATCCGCCTGCGTGACCACTCTGCTGAGGAGCTCTCACACTATTCCAACGGCACCACAGATATTGAATTCCTGTTCCCATTCGGCTGGGGCGAGCTGTGGGGAATCGCAAGCCGCACAAACTTCGACCTAAACGCCCATCAAACTACCTCCGGCAAGAGCCTGGAGTACTTCGACCAAGAGGAGAACAGCAAGTTCATACCCTATGTTATAGAGCCCTCCCTTGGTGCAGACAGGGTAACTCTGGCCTTCCTCTGCGACGCCTATGACGAGGAGCTTGTAGACGCCGAAAAGAACGACATCCGAGTTATAATGCGCCTGCACCCTGCCCTTGCCCCCATAAAGGCGGCCGTGCTGCCTCTTTCTAAAAAGCTTGGCGAAAAGGCCTTGGAGGTCTTCAATCTGCTTAGCAAAAAATTCAACGCTGAATACGACGAGGCCGGCTCTATAGGCAAGCGTTACCGCCGTCAGGACGAGATAGGCACACCCTTCTGCATCACCTATGATTTTGATTCCGAGGCCAACGGCACGGTAACAGTCCGCCACAGAGACAGCATGGAGCAGGATGTGGTTAAAATTGAAGAGCTGGTGGGGTATATTGAGGATAGGTTGGAGTTTTAGGTTAATGTGATTATTACTTAGACGTGGGGAGCAGTGAGAAGAATATGTTTTCAAGCAAGCAATGGCAGGGCTTTAAATGCCATATTTCCAACGTTAAAAAATTTATATTCTGTTCTGTCAACGCAAATTCCAAAAGCAAAGCTGTGTGGCTGTTCAGCGTATACCTATCAGCCGCACTTGCATTTGGAGCTCAGTTTTGCCTTTGGGGTTACGAAGCTTTAAATGTAACACTTGCGGTTTTTAGCTTTCTCATTATTCTGCCTCTTGTTTTTATTATTTTTGCCGTTTTATGGAATATATTTTTAAAAAAAGAATCACAAAATATTTGTAATATTAACATACTATGTATTAAATAAACCGATCGTGCATTTTCTTATATGTATCCTTGCTTGGCTCCCCCTGTTTTTAAGCGTTTACCCTGGATTTTTCTGTTATGACGCTTTTATGCAATACTGTAAGGAGCTCACCTCCCATCACCCTCCGTTGCATACCTTGCTTCTTATTTATGTTATCTCTTTTGCCTCTCGCTTTGGAGATATAAACTCAGGAATAGCCGTTTTTGTTATTGCGCAAATGATATTTGCTGCATCTGTGTTTAGTTTTACTTTGCATAAAATGCATCAATGGAAGGTATTGCCCTTCTGGAGATACTTGGCTCTGCTATGGTTTGCGTTTTTTCCAACAGTTTGCATGTTTGTTCTTTGCACCACTAAGGATACACTCTTTTCTCTTTTTACCCTGCTGTTTGTTGTTCAATTAACAGACACCATGAAGTCACCTAAAGCAAGGCTGGTTCAATGGATAAACGTAGGCATATTAGCTTTTATTATGCTGCTATTGCGAAACAATGCTATTTATGCCTTTATTCTTTTTTTACCGTTTTTTTTGCTGACTAACGCAAAACACCGAAAAAAAGGCGGCATTACATTTGGTGCAGTGATTGTTTCAGTCTTGCTAGTGACAAATATAGTTTATCCAAAGATTATGTCAATTCCAAAAGGAAGCCTTAAGGAGATGCTTTGCGTTCCAACTCAGCAGCTTGCAAGAGTTTACCACCTGAACCCGCAAAGTATAACTGCCGAGGAACGCCAAAAGTTAGTTGGCCTTATCAATGAGAATTGCTTGAAGTTGTATGACCCGCAGTGGGCAGATTTAATAAAAAACGGTATAAGATTAGAGTTCATAAAGAAAGATCCTTCAGGCTTTCTTGAACTTTGGCTTAAGCTTGGATTACGTAACCCTAAAATTTATCTTGATTCTTTTTTGCTCAATACTGTTCAGGGTTGGTTTCCCAATGCGGTAATGGATGGATATAATTCTCCGCCCTCACCTCCAACGCTCTATCCGTATGATGGCACCAGCTACTTCGAGTTTAATGTAGAATCCCCTGGAAAATGGGAGCAAGACATGCCAAACAACCCTTTAACCCATTTCTATTATAATATATCAAAGAGTTCAACAATCAACAGGCTGCCTATTTTAGGCTTGCTATTTTCGCCCAGTGCCCTTTTGGCAATGCTTGTTTTTTGTGTACTGTTTGCTTTTAAAAAAACACAAGTAACCCGCAGTGCATTGTTTGCTCCTTTATTATATGTTCTGTTACTTTGCACTACGGTTTTTCTGGGTCCAATAATGCTCCCGAGATACTTTTTGATTTTATTTTTTATCTTTCCATTAATGGTAGCATTTATTGGTAACTATCGTAAATTTTTGCAAGGGAGGTCTACGCCATGCTAGGCATAATAGGCGCAATGGAAATGGAAGTAGAGGGCATACGCCAAAAAATAGAAGACTGCACCGGCAAAAACATCAGCGGCACAACCTTCTATTCAGGCACAATAGGCGGCACGCCCGTCTGCCTTGCCAAATGCGGCGAGGGCAAGGTTAACGCTGCGCTCTGCGCCCAAACCATGGTTTTAACATACATGCCCGATTATATTATCAACACAGGAGTTGCAGGCGGCCTTCTGCCTGCCATGAGGGTCTGCGACTGCGCCGTGGCAAGCCACGTGTGCCAGCACGACTTCGATTTACGCCCCCTCGGCACTCCTCTGGGTATGCTCCCTGTGGTCAATGAGATTTATATAAAATGCAATGAAGAGCTGGCCTCTGCTCTGGCCTCTGCTGCAAACAAGCTTTGCGGAGGCAGTGTTTTTGAGGGCATAATAGCCACAGGTGACCAATTTATAAGCGAGGACGAAAAAGCCCGCTTCCTGGCGGAGGAATTCGGCGCAATCGCCTGTGAGATGGAGGGCGGCGCAATAGGCCATGTTTGCAGCATTAATAACATACCCTTCGCCGTGCTGCGCACTATCTCAGACGGCGGCAACGACGAGGCAAGCCTCTCCTTTGAGGAGTTCGCCGCTTTAGCCGCAGACAAATCCGTTAACATAATTTTGCAATTCATTCAAACAATATAGGAAAGGGTGCATAAGAATGCTTGCTAAGCTATATAAACTTTATTTGCGCTTAAGCCTTAGCTTCCGCAAGTATCCCAAAAGCTCCTATCTGTTTGTGTATAGCCTTTTATTTGCGCTGTTTTCCCTTGGGGGATTTTGGGGCTTGATTATCAACGGAAAAAGCTTTATCGAAAGCGGAGACGCACTAAGCCAGCATTCCATTGCCATAAGCTGGTGGGGCGATTATTTAAGAACTGCCGTTAAATCATTTTCTCTGCCTATGTACGATTACTCCATAGGCTACGGCGCAGATATACTCACCTCCTTTCACTATTACGGAGTTGGCGACCCCTTCATGCTTTTGGCGGCTCTCTTCCCTAAATCTCAGGTAGAAGCAGCCTACGCATTTTTATATCTTTTGCGCCTGTATTTTGCAGGTCTGTTCTTTTCCCGTTTTTGCCTGTATATGGGCAAGGGGCGCAAGGCAGCTATGCTGGGAGCTTTTATTTACATCTTTTCAAGCTTTACCTTTGTCTATGCCATAAGGCACCACATGTTTACAAATGCCCTGCTGTGGCTGCCTCTTCTGCTCTTGGGTGTAGAAAAGATTTTAAAAAAAGAAAAGCCCTACACCTTCATTTTAGCCGTATTTTTTGCAGGAATAAGCAACTTCTACTTCTTCTATATGAATGTCCTGCTAACTGTGGTGTATGTGGCCGTTAGAGTGTTTTTTGTCTACAGAGAAAAACGAGCCAGAAGCATAAGCACAGCAGCGCTAAAGCTGCTGGGCTTTGGCGCAGTGGGAACGGCAATGTCCTGTGCTATCTTCCTGCCTGTTGTGCTTGCTATATTAGGCACAGACAGAGGCGGCGCAGATGTCAGCGTCCCTCTCCTCTTCTCCAAGGAATACTATTTACACTATATATCAATGCCCATAAGCACAGAGTCCATGTGGAGCATTGCGGCAATAGCCTTTGGAGCGGCAATCTTCCTCTTCTCTTTAAAGAGGAAGCACCTACAGCTTAAAATCGGCTTTGTAATAATGAATTTATTCATGCTTCTGCCCTTTTTGCAATCTGCCTCCAACGCATTTTCTTACGCCGCTCAAAGAGTGGGCTACGGTTATGTGTTTATGATAAGCTTTATATTTGCCTCGGTGTTCCCTGAAATAGTAAAGGCAGAGAGAGCTCAGCTAAAGCGTTTTGCCATTCTGGCCGCAGCGGTTGCGGTGCTCTGTTTTGTCACCCAGTCTCAGGCAAATTTTGGTGTGCTGGAATCCCTCTTCTTCATTGCCGCAATGATAGCCCTGCCTCTCCTTATTAAAAAGCACAGAGCCTTTGCCCTTTCCCTTCTGGCTGTTATAAGCATTTTCGCCTTTTCTACCCACAAGTTTAGCACTCTTTACAGCGAGAATGTCTTTTCACCTATGACAGTCAGCAAAGCTGCCGATTCTAAAAGCGTGTACCCATCCAACGCAAAAAATGGGAGTGTCCTTGCCAAAGAGATACAGAAGGACGAACCCAACAGCTTCTTCCGTTTTGGGGAGTACAAGCTCGGGTATTCCGCCGAGCGCAATGTGTAGCTCTTAAACGGAGTAAGGGGCACCACCGCATATTGGAGTGTGCTAAGCAAGGATGTCAGCGATTTTATGACCTATCAGGGCACAAACACCTACATCAAGTTCCTTATAACGGATTTTGACAGCAGGGCGATTCTGGGCAATCTGCTTAACACCGATTACTATATAAACTCAAATGGATTAGAAGCCTATATACCCTATGGATACAGCCAAACCTCTTATACAAACACCCTGAGCAAAACCTACACCGCATACAAAAACGACTATGCTCTCCCCTTTGGCTACACCTATTCAGGCTGCATAAGCAAGGAGCAATATGAGGCTCTTAGCATACTGCAGCGTCAACAGGCTCTTATGCAGGGTGCTGTTATTGAGAATGAGCAAGCCGCCGCCACCTTGAATCCAGTTAGCCCCCAAGACTGCAGCTCACCCCTTAAAATTAAGAGCATTGAGGGCGTTTCAGGTGTTGCTGCAGTAAAAGCTAATGAGTTTACCGTGCTGGGCACAAACGCTAAAATAGCTATCACCCTTGAAGCCCCGCCTCCCCAAGACGGCGAGAATTACTTTGTTATAACAGGCCTAAAGCACGAGCCCTTTGAGGGTGTTAAGCTGGCAAAGCGCAATCACACCTGGATCTCAATGAGCGTTTTGCAAAAGCGGGAGCTGGAAGAGGAGGAGCGAAACCCCTCCAGGCCCAAATACCGCACAACCACCATAAGAGTATCTACCGACGATGGCTATACCGGCCGAATGTGCATACCTATCCCCCGCATGGATGAATATATAGACACCCAATATGATTTTGGCAAGCAGGATTATGTTCAAAAGCTGGGCAAGCTTGACCAGCAGAGCAACACAGTAACACTCACCTTTGATACAGCAGGCATATACAGCTTTAGCAATTTGCAGCTGGTGCATCAGCCCTTGGATTCTTGGTATGAAACTGCCGTAGAAAAAATGTCTGAATACAGCCTGCAAAATTTAAAGCTGGGAACAGACAGCTTAAGCGGCTCAATAACAGTTGACGAACCCCGACTTTTATGCCTCTCTATACCCTATTCCACTGGCTGGAAGGCCTATGTAAACGGCAAAGAGACCAAAACAATCAAAACAAACACCATGTTTATCGGCCTCCTGCTTGAAAAGGGCAGCTATGATATACAGCTAAAATACCGCACCCCATGGCTTAACCTAGGGCTGATTATTTCGGCGGCAGGCTTTTCCCTGCTGGGCTTGATAATTTTATTTAACCGCAAAAGGAGAAGGCTTATATGAATATGAACATCAAAAAAAACGCATTAATTCTGGCTTTACTTATGTTAGTCTGCTTGGCAGGCTGCAAAAAGCCCGCAGGCACAAGCTCACAGCAGAGTGAGGCTCCTGCTCTCAACCTTGAGTTTTTAAAGGATAAGCTCTCTATCTCCAATGAAGGGCTTGAGGGCAGCATGGATGCCGAAATTATCTCTCAGCTTGAACTCTACATAAGGGCAACCGAGCCTGCTGCCGCCAATGCAGACAGAATAGACTGCGGCCTTTATAACGCAGCAATCAGCGCAATTGTAGAATCAAACAGCTATACCAAAGCATATATTTACACAGCAGATTTTAACGGCTTCCAAAAGGTTACAGAGCTGGATTTGCAGTCAGGCGCAATTGTAAGGGATATTGAGCATTGCAACGCCATAGATGAAAATACCCTTGAGATAAAATTAAGCGTTTCTGACTATTCCCTTATAGATGATGTGGCCTCCGAGCCCACGGTTGAAGCTCAAATTTTGCGCTTTATCCGCAAGGACAGCAAATGGAGTGCCGCTTAATACAAAATAAAAACACAAAGGAGTTACAAGCAATATGAAAAAATTAGTACTATTCCTGGCTCTGGCTTTATTAGTTCTAGGCGCAGGCTGCGGCAAAAAAGGGGATTCTGCCTCCAGCCAATTATACATGAGCCGCACCCAAGCATCAGACGCAGACGCAGAAGTTTCAAAAGAGGTAACAGACTTTCTTAAAACAGACCTAGCCGAGCTAAGCCAAGCTAAATCAATAAGCGTTAAATCCTACCCTCCTGTTTATATGGCCATTGCACAGCTTGCAGATTCAACCAATGCCTATGCCTGCGTTAAAGAGAGCGACGGCGTGCAGCTGCTAAGCTCATTTACCCTGCAAAACAAAGATATTGTACGTGAAATTGTAAATTGCGAGCAGCCTGACGAGAATACAATTATCATTAGAACCAATGTACTTGATTTTGACTATGTAACCTCTGAAAATTCAATACCTATGGCCAAACCGGAAACCTACACTTTTGTTAAAAATGATGGAAAATGGTTAAGTGACGGCCACGAAAGAATATAATTTATTTTTCTATTGCATTTTCGTCATTAATTTTATATAATTAGAATGAAAATAAACACATAAGAAAAGGTGAATAATATGAAAAAATTAATTTCAATGTGTGCGGCTGCTCTTATTCTCTTAAGCTCTATGCTGGTGCTTTATGCAGGGGCAACAGAGGTCAGCTCGCCTGTTATTGATAAGGTTGAAAGAAGCGCACCTAAAGACAAGGTATTTACAATAACCGTTACAGTTAAAACCAACGGCAAGGAGCTGCGTGATGTTATAGTTCAAAACGCAAGCAAGGTAGAAGTAGCCAAAAAAGCCCCTGCGGATGCAGAGGCAGACGGAACCTTTTTGTTCCAGCTGGAGGTAGGCGCAGAGTACTATGTTTTTGCCTATGATACAGACGGCACCTCAGGCACGCCCAAGGGCTATTTTGTAGACAGCAAGCCCCCCAAAATTGTCAATATATCATATGACAATGATAGCTATACTAACAAGCCCATTAAGGTTGAATTTACTGTGGAGGATACCAGCAAAATCAAATCCGCCGTGGTTAAGGACGCAGCCTCAAAAAATCTTACTGTTACAAACGAAAGCGGCAAAATCTACAGCTTTAATGCCGAGAGCAACGGTGATTACGTCATATCTGCCACCGATGAATTTGGCAATGCGTCCTCCTCTGAGCGCATTAATATAAACAAGATTGATACCGAAAAACCCAAAATCTCCGTTACTATCCCTGAGACAGATGGGGTTTCAAAAGAGCCTATTACAATAACAATTAAGGCCACCGACAATGTAGGCGTTGCCACCATTCTTATAAACGGCAAAGCCCATTTAGACACCGATAAGGTAAAGCCAAGCTATACAATAGAATACAAGGCTCTTGAAAGCGGCGATGTAACCATAGAGGTCTCCGATTTAGCGGGCAACACCGTTACCGAGGTCAAAACAATAGGCAATGTGGACCTACAGCCCCCTGTTTTGGTTAAACACATTGAAATTACAGAGCTTACCGGCGTTGAGGCCAAGGCCGTTGTAGAGGTTACAGACGATAATCCTTTAACCTACGAGTGGTACATTCTGGGCGGCACAAGCAGCGATTATGGCAAGATTGATGCCGAAAGTGCCCCCGAGGTGTTAATTAAAAACCTTAAAAAGCAAACCACTTACACCTTAAAGGTTGTAGTAACAGACGTTGCAGGCAACCAAATCACCGATACCAAGGCCTTTACCACCCCTAACGACGGCTCAAAAATCGAAAAGCCCAAGGATTACACTATCTTTATTATAATAGGCGCAGTAGTGCTGTTTATTATAGCCTCTATTTCAATTATACTCTTCCTGATGTTTAGAAAGAAAAACAGCGGAGACGACGCCGGAGGCGATGAAGAGGCCTACAACGACCCTAATGAGGAGGAATATGCAGAGTATCCTCCGGAGTATGACGGGGAAGAATATGCAGATGAATTAGAGCCTGAATATGAAGAGCCTATTGACGACAGCTCTTACAACTACTACAACGAGGCACCACCTGAACCTGACGACGCCGAAATAGGCCGCAGCCTTTACCGTCAAACCATTATAGACGAAAATAACGACGAAAATTACTAATACAAACATCAATAAAAAGCGGCGGATAAGGTCATACTCATCTGCCACTTTTTGATTTTAAAACGAGTTATGTGGCTGTTGTTCATTTCGAACACCATGTATTAGGTTCTATGATAACCTATAATTAACAATCTACAAATTTTAGGAGAGCATATTGGAAAAAAAAATTAATGGCCTTAGCCAACAAGAAGTAACTGCTCGCATTGCCGAGGGAAAGGTTAACACCGCACAAAATAAAATTACTAAGACATATCCGCAAATTGTGCGCGAAAATGTCTGCACTTTATTCAATCTTTACTGCCTGCTAATTGCCGCTTCTCTTGCATCTGTTGGTGCATTTAAAAGCTTGGTGTTCTCTTTTATAGTTCTTGCAAATATATTAATAGGGATTATTCAAGAAATTCACGCAAAGCATTTAGTCGAAAGCCTTTCATTAATTGGGGCTGCAAAGGCTACTGTTATTCGCTCAGGCAAAAAGAACGCCATTTCGCTTGAGGAGCTTGTACTTGACGACATTACATGTTTAGAGCTAGGCAGCCAAATCTGTGCCGACTCAGTTGTTATCGAAGGCGAGATTGAGGTTAACGAATCGCTCTTAACCGGCGAATCTGAGCCTATTATAAAAAAGGCGGGAGACAGCTTATTGTCTGGAAGCTTTGTAATAAGCGGTTCGTGCACAGCAAAGGTTATACATGTGGGTGCCGATAATTTTGTTAACCAGCTCTCGGCTGGAGCTAAAAAGTATCATAAAATACATTCTGAGCTGCTGGATTCAATGCGCACCATAACTAAAGTTACCAGCTGGTTTATTGTTCCCATAGGTATTTTGCTTTTCGCAGAAAACTTTCTCATAAAGCTTATTCCCATTGAAGCTTCAATTATAACAACCGCAGCTGCTCTTTTGGGTATGCTTCCAAAGGGCATGGTGCTGTTAATTTCAACCACTTTAATTGTGGGCATAATAAAAATGTCACAAAAAAAAGTACTTGTGCAAGAACTGTATGCCATTGAAACGCTGGCTCATGTTGACATGCTCTGCCTTGATAAAACCGGCACAATAACTGAAGGGCGCATGAAGGTATCCAATATATATGATGTAAATTCCTCTTTGCTGCCCATTTCAATTGAAAATTTAATGGGCAAATATATATCTGCCATTGATGATAATAATGCCACCTTTTCTGCGCTGAGAGAGAGATTTTCGGCAGATGACAATTTCAATCTACTGCACAAAATCCCTTTTTCATCAGAGCGCAAATGGAGTGCAGCCACGTTTGAGGGAATAGGAACAATCGCTCTTGGTGCCCCTGAAAAGCTGCTGGGCATAAGCGACGTTCTTCCCACAGAAGCACTAAACGCCCAAAAAGACGGCAAGCGAATTTTATGCCTCTGCTATAGCCCTGAATTGCAAAATGGCAAAAAAGAGGCTATAGAGGCAAACGCCTCCTCTCTTACAGCCAATGCTGAATTTAAAACTTCTAACGGTGAATTGTATTTAGTTGCCGCAATTGAGCTAAGCGACCCTGTGCGCAAAAATGCTGCAGCCACTCTGGACTTTTTCAAGCGGGAGGGCGTAGCTATAAAGGTTATTTCAGGAGACAATCCCTTAACCGTCTCCTCAATTGCTAAGCAGGCGGGGTTGGCGGACTATGCTAATTATATAGATTTAAGCACACTTAAAACCGATGAAGAGGTTATGAAATCAGCTTCAAAATATAGTGTTTTCGGCAGGGTCAGTCCTGCACAAAAGAGCCTGCTGGTGCGTTCACTTAAAAATGCAGGACATGTTGTAGCAATGACAGGAGATGGGGTTAACGATGTATTGGCACTCAAGGAGTCTGACTGTTCAATTGCCATGGCAGCGGGGGCAGACGCTTCTCGTCAAGTATCAAAGCTGGTTCTTCTTAACTCAGATTTTACCGCTATCCCAGCAGCTGTAATGGAGGGGCGGCGTGTAGTCAATGGAATAACACGGTTTGGAGGCGTATTTTTAGTCAAAACATTTTACTCGGTGCTTCTCTCAATTTATTTCATTGCAACTCTGGGCATATTTCCATTTGTTCCTCTGCAAATAACACTTTATGACTTCGGAATTGAAGCCATGCCGACATTTTTGCTGTCCTTTGAGCCTGATGGCACAAGACTCCGCGGGCACTTTTTATCCAATGTAATTAACCGTTCAATGCCCTTTTCTATGCTAGTGTGGATCAATATAGTAATCCTAGGAATTTTCGGTCCGCTTTTACAGATTCCCACAAATGAAATTAACACAGCTATGTATTTTATCACGAGTGTTATCGGCTTAATGGCTCTGTTCAAAGCCTGCCATCCTCTAAACCCTTTTCGCAGCATTATCTGGCTGCTCGCCGCCGCAGGGTTCTTTGTGCCTGCTTTGCTGTTTGGGGACATTGTATCCCTTGTTCCGCTTCACACAACAGCTATACTAGCCGTTGTTGTGCTGTCTGCAGTCTCAGTGCCTCTGTGGTGGCTTTTCGGCAAGCTGGTGGCAAAGGCAGTTACTCGCTGTGAGGCGTGGAGCAGCGCACGCAAAGGCAGGAATACGGCCAGAAGCAGAAGCAAGTAGCTCTCTTGCAACAAAAAAACAGGGTGAGCAAAATGCTCACCCTAAAATATCTTATCTGTAGCTTATCTGTTAAAAATAGACATAATGTTAAAGATACCATCGCCGTCGTCGCTGCTCTTGTTATCCACAGGCTTTTTCTCATCATGCTTCTTTTCCGGCTTTGCGGCCTCCAAATCCTTGAGGTCGTAGTTATCGTGGGGGAAGCCCGTAGCTATCACTGTAACGCTTATTTCATCGTTCATATCGTTGTTAAAGGCTGTACCCCAAATTATATTGGCATCGGGGTGCGCCGCCTTGTGTATAAGCTCCGCAACCAAATCAACCTCATCCAAGCCCACATTCTCAGAGGATGTAATGTTCAAAATAACACCCTGAGCGTTGTTTATGCTTGTCTCCAGCAAGGGGCTGGAGATAGCGGCCTTTGCGGCCTCCTCGGCTCTGTTTTTGCCTTCGGCTCTGCCCACACCCATGTGTGCATAGCCTGCGTCACGCATAACAGCGGTAACGTCGGCAAAATCAAGGTTAACAAGTCCCGGGCAGTTTATTAAGTCAGAAATACTCTGCACGCCCTTGCGTAGCACATTATCTGCCTCGCCAAAGGCGTTAAGCAGGGTAATAGGCTCTTCAGAGACATACTTCAGCCTCTCATTGGGAATAACCACCAAGGAATCAACAAATTCCGCCAGGGAAGAAATGCCCTTTTCGGCCTGTTCCATCCTGCGCTTGCCCTCAAATTTAAATGGCTTGGTGACTATGCCAACGGTAAGTATACCCATCTCCTTAGTTATTTTTGCAATAACAGGAGCGGCACCGGTGCCTGTCCCACCGCCCATACCGGCGGTTATAAACACCATGTCTGTGCCCTTAAGTGCGGCAATAATCTGCTCTGCACTCTCTTCGGCGGCACGCTTGCCAATTTCAGGGTTTGCGCCTGCGCCTTGACCCTTAGTAATCTTTTCACCTATTTGAATTTTATGAGTTGCCTGAGAATGATAAAGTGCAGGCTTATCGGTATTTACAGCGATAAATTCAACACCGGAAATGCCGTTGGCCACCATGCGGTTAACAGCGTTATTACCGCCGCCCCCAACACCGACTACCTTTATTTGAACCACGTTATCAGATTCCATATCTATTGCAAAAGGCATAGGAATCTCTCCTTCCAAAGTCATGTATTTTAATTATACTTTTACCCACATTAAAACTATTATATCCTATCTTACCACTTATTGGCCAAAATTTCAATATATTTTTTTTCAAAAGACCCTATATTTTGAAATTTTTATGCTTATTACATACATCGCACCCCAATATCAAGGATTTTGGGATGATTTAACAATGCTAACGCTATAATCTGTTTTGCCGTCGCCCAAATCTGCCCTAAAAAATGAGTGCTCTGATATAGAAACATTCAAAAATCCCTTTTCACCCTCTGCAACCTCATGCTCTATAGTATATTTTGCCATGTTGATTTTATCGTCAAGCTGGTCGGGGAAGCCCAGCTCTATTATAATGCGCTGCTGATAGTTGAGCTTTACATTATCAAGCACTGTAAAATCAATGCAGCGCACGGGCAAATCATATTTTGCCAAGGCAACAGATAAATCGTTTAAAAGCTGCTCAAAGGTCACGTTTTCATACACCGCTTTGCTGCCTATTTCAGACTGTGTAAGATTTATGCCCTTAACAAGGGGAATATTCTCGGGCAGCTCGCCCTCCAGCTGGCCTAAAACCTTGGCCTTGCTGCTTAATATGAGCAGCCTTTCCTCCAGCTGATAAACAGCGGCGGGCACAGCCTCGGTAAGCTTTATTTTAATGAGCGCAGGGAAGTGCCTGCTCACCTGAACAGATTCTATATACGGGTTCTGGCTTACAATATCAGCCTCGGCCTTTTTGGTGTTTGACAAAAACAGGTTGCTGCCTTTAACTATGCCTGAGGAATTTATTATCTCCTCAGAGGAGTAGCGTGTGCTGCCCACAGTTTTAATCTCGGTAATCTTAAACAGCACCGTAAGGGAGAGTGCGATAAGCACCGCAATTAGCATTAGGCTAAAAAACACATAATATATCACATAGCTCTTAGCGGCACGCTTGTGCTTATGCTTGTGAGCAGCTTTGTTCTGCGGAGGTGCGGCCGCTTTGTTCCTCTGCGGCTTGTTTTGATTAGCCGTGCTGTTTGGTCTCTTTTTATTTGAGGCAGGCGCACCCGTGGGCTTGCCATACTTGCTGTAAGAATTAGCTGCTTTAGGAGCAGCAGAAGGCCTGTTAGAAGGGGATGCAGAGCCCTTGCGCCTATCTGAGGGCTTGGAGCTTGAGCTGCTGCCTGTGGGTCTGCCGCCCTTTTGAGGGGCTTTGCCTCCGCTTGTGGTGCTTCTTCTCTCCGGCGGCTTGCTGCCTGCATAGCCTGTCCCATTGCGCTCACCACTAGGTCTTGCAGGGCCGGACTTAGAAGCCCCCGCATGGCCCGCAGCACCGCTGCGAGCCATAGAAGAAGAGCCGCTCTTTTTTGGCGCATTTGCTGCGCCCTGTGTACTATTCTTTTTACCTTTGGTTTTGTTCGGCGGTGCCATTGCTTTTCACATCCTTGTTATGTCTGCACCCAGTAAGTTAAGACTTTCAACTAAACCGTCGTAGCCTCTGTCCAAGTGCCTTAAACGGGTAATTCTTGTTTCGCCGGAGGCGTTAAGCCCCGCTATTACCAGAGCCGCAGCTCCCCGCAAATCTGTAGACTGAACATCTGCCCCCGAAAAACGCTTGATGCCCTCAACCACGGCCACCTTGCCCTCTAGGTTGATGTTTGCGCCTAAGCGGCGCAGCTCACCCACATGCTTGTATCTGTTATCAAATATATTCTCTACAAAAACAGATGTGCCCTCCGCCACAGCCGCAACGCTCATTAATATAGCCTGTGCGTCTGTTGGAAAGCCCGGATACGGCATAGTGCGTATATCCTTCATGGGCTTTAGCACCTTGGGTGCGGTTATGGTTATGCTGCCCTCAGCTTCTTCCTCAATCAGGCAGCCGCTCTCTTCAAATGCGGCCAAAATAGGGGTGAGATGGTCTGTTACTATGCCGTTTAGCTTAATTTTGCCGCCTGTTACCGCCGCCGCTGCAAGATAGGTTGCTGCAATTATTCTATCTGGGATAATGGTGTGCGAGCAGCCGTGCAGGGTTTCCACGCCCTCAATTGTGATAACGCCGCCGCCATGGCCGCTTATCTTTGCCCCGCAGGCGTTAAGGAATGCGGCTAAATCGCATATCTCAGGCTCACGGGCAGCATTGCTTATAATGGTCTCCCCCCGAGCGGTTGCGGCCGCTATCATTATGTTCTCGGTAGCCCCCACACTGGGGAAGGTGAGCTGCAAATGTGCGCCCTTTAGCCTGCCCTCGGTGCGGCAATCTATAATTCCCTTTTCAACCTCTATGCTTGCACCCATTTGGCGCAGAGCCTTTAGGTGAATATCAATAGGGCGAGAGCCTAAATCGCAGCCCCCGGGGAAGGATAGCCTTGCCCTGCCTGTTCTGGCAAGCACAGCTCCAAGAAATATGATAGATGAGCGCATTTCGTGCATTAACTTATCCGGAATATCTGAGTGGATAAGTATTTTGGAATCTACATGTATTTTGTCATTTTCCCGCAGTGCAGTGCAGCCCAAATAGTTTAGAATTTTGAGAGATGCGTCCACATCGGTTAAATAGGGACAATTATGTATCTCGCAAATATCTCCGCAAAGAATGGTTGCCGCAAGAACAGGCAATGAGCTGTTCTTTGCACCGTGTATATAAACTTCCCCCTCAAGGTGCTTTCCGCCCTTGATTACAAGTCTGGACATTATTTAACACCCTTTCTTAATAATATGCTAGTGGAACCACTTGACATACTATGCAGAAAGGGAAGCTTAGGTGAGCATTAGATTTTAGATGCTATTTTTTGTATAATGCTATAAATTCTGTCAGAGGAATCAACTATGGCCATTTTTTGGGCATTTACTCCCATTTGGCGTAATTCCTCGGGGCTGTTAAGCAAGCCCTCGGCTGTCTCTATCAGCTTTTCACCGTTTAGCTCGTTCTCTTCAATTATAGAGGCGGCATGACGCTTTACCAGAGCCA
Organism: Oscillospiraceae bacterium; assembly: GCA_031269595.1. GTDB lineage: Bacteria > Bacillota > Clostridia > Oscillospirales > Acutalibacteraceae > JAISYX01. Next base: position 4,933 of record JAISYX010000113.1, on the reverse strand, counting down.
TTGCATTGTGGAACTGGTGGTTCTCGGCTACATTTGGGGAGGGTATGAGCACAGAGGCCTTGCCCTGCGCCTGCAGCTCTGAAAGGGTTATAGCACCTGCACGGCAAATTACCAAATCGGCCGCCGCCAACACTCTGGGCATATCCTCAATGTATTCCCGTATATCCAAATTGGAGCACTGCTTTATTTTAACGCCCAGCTCCTCCACTTTTTCAGGCAGCCACCTGCCATATTGGCCATAGGCATGAATGTGGTTGTATTTGCCCTCCTTGCCGCTTTTTGCAAGGAAGGGTATGAGTGCCTCGTTAATCGCCCGTGCGCCCAGAGAGCCCCCAAAAGAGAGAACAAGGGGTCTTTCATCCAGCTCTAGCTCCTTGCGTGCTGCCACCCTGCTGTAGGTGAGTACATCCGCCCTTAGAGGGTTGCCTGTAACCTCCCATTTAACCTCGCTTCCAAGGTGCTTTTTGGCATCCTCCACAGCAAGCATAACACACTCCGCATAGCGTGAGAGCATCTTGGTGGTAACGCCTGGGAAGGCGTTTTGCTCGTGTATGATTATGGGTATCCCCTTTTGTGCCGCTTTGCGGAGTATAGGCCCGCTTACATATCCCCCTGTGCCTATGCCTATATCCGGTTTAAATTCGTTTATTATCTTTTCGGCCTTGCTGCCGGAGCTTATAAGGTAGCCCACAGCCTGTAGGTTGCGCTTGAGATTTTCTGCACTAAGCTTGCGCTGAAAGCCCGCAACCTCCATTGTGGCATAGTTATAGCCTGCCTTGGGCACAAGGATAGACTCCATGCCCTCAGGCCGCCCCACAAACAGGATTTCGGCACTTTTATCCTTTTCTTTAATCTTCCCTGCAATGGCAAGCGCAGGGTTAATGTGCCCCGCCGTGCCTCCGCCGGCAACTAATATTCTCATTCAAAACAACTCCTTATACCTAGGCTCTTGCTTAAAAACCTGTAGGGGCAGACCTATGTGTCTGCCCAGATCACCGTAACAATGCCCATCTTTGGGCAGACACATAGGTCTGCCCCTACAGTTCTAGTGAAGGCTCAAATCGTGCATCAAGCCTTCTTCACCGTAGATGTCCGAGAGACCGACAGCACCACTCCCATTTGCGCAAGGAGCATTAGCAAGGCCGTGCCCCCATAGCTAAAGAAGGGCAGGCTAATGCCAGTGTTAGGCAGAGCGTTGGTTACAACGGCTATGTTGAGCACAGCCTGAACTCCCACCTGTATTACTATTCCAAAGGCAAGAAATGCGCCGAATTTATCATTTGCCTTTGCGGCAATTCTAAGGCCTCTAAACACCAGCAGTGCAAAGCATATCAGTATGATAACTGCGCCCAAAAAGCCCAGCTCCTCACAAACTATAGAGAAAACAAAGTCATTTTGCGGCTCGGGCAGATAGAGCAGCTTCTGCCTTGAGTTGCCAAAGCCGACGCCAAACACTCCACCTGAGCCCACAGCATAAATAGACTGCACTGTTTGATAGCCGTCTCCCCTGGGGTTTGCAAAGGGATTTTGCCAAAGCTCTATTCTGGTGCGCACGTGGCCTATTTTCTCCCACATCAGTATAACCCCGGGCACGCCTATACCCACAACGGCTAAGCCATACCATAGCAGGTTTTTGCCCTTAAAGCCTCCGCTTATAAATAGCATAGCAAACATGATAATAGTGATAATAACTATAGCCGAAACGTGGGGCTGCCTAAACAGCAGTACAAGTGGCGGTGCAAGCATTATAAGAAAGTACCAAAAGCCGTATTTGGCCGTGTTCATCCTGCTGTAGAACTTCTCGGCAAAATAGGCAAAAAAGAGTATCATTGCAAACTTGGTAAACTCTGAGGGCTGGAACTGGAAGCCGCCTATATACAAGTGCCTTTGTATGTTGTTGGCATCCTTGGGCGCAAATAGCACCAATATAAGCAAAAATGCTGAAGCACCGTATGCAAGCCAGGGCAGAGCTAATTTGCCAAACAGCTTTTTCTTTAGCACACGGTAATCAATCAGCGAGATAATCAGCATGGCAATAAAGCCCACAATAAGCCATGTTAATTGCTTTTTAAAATAGTAGTAGCTGTCGCTGTGCTCCTTTAAAGCAACCGCATAGCTTGCAGAGCCCATCATAATTATACCTGCGGAGCTTAATATAATCAAGATAAGCAAAAAATAAATATCCACCTTGGTATCAAGCATTAGCCAAGGCAGCTTGCGCTTTATTTTGGCTTTAAGGCTTCTCAAATCAAAACCCTCCTAGAGGCAAGAGACAAGAGGTAAGAGGCAAGAAATTGCCCAGTCTCAGCTCTGTCCAACGCCTTTAATCAAATTTGCGTAAGCAAATCCACCTTCATTTTCAACTTTTAATTTTCAATTTATAAAAGTATTCCTCCGTAAATAACACACAAAACGGAGATAACTCCTGCCAGAATGGTTATTGCGCTGAACACTGTTACTATTTTTATTTCACTCCAGCCGGACATCTCAAAATGGTGGTGTATGGGGCTCATTTTAAATATACGCTTGCCGTGGGTGAGCTTGAAATAGGCCACCTGAAGCATTACAGAGCCGGCCTCGCACAGGTAGATTATGCCCACAGGGATAATCAGGATAGGCATGTTAATGCCAAAGGCCAGAGCGCAGAACAAGCCCCCAAGGAAGAGCGAACCTGTATCTCCCATAAACACCTTTGCAGGGAAGAAGTTCCAAACAAGAAAGCCCAAGCAACCACCGGCAACCGCAGCGGCCACTATGCTCATGCCAAACATGAGCCTAAGGCTTGCTATAAAAATAAAGGTAACAGCGGCAAAAAAGGTAACGCTTGTGGCTAGGCCGTCCACTCCGTCTGTCAGGTTAACGGCATTTACAAATCCCACTATTATAAACAGGGCAAGCGGATAAAACCACACGCCTAAATTAACGTGTCCTATAAAGGGTATCTCGGTATCTCCTCCCTGGCCTGATATAATAAGAGCAACCAAATATCCCGCTGCAACAGCTATTTGAAGTATGATTTTTTGCATGGAGGTTAAGCCCAGATTGCGCTTTTTAACTATTTTGATATAGTCGTCAAGAAAGCCTATTGCTCCATAGGAGATGCCAAGAAAGATACCGGCCCAAAGGCGGGTGCGGTAGAGGGGGCTCTCGTTGCTCAAAATAGCACTGTTTACCGAGCTGCTCACACCAAAATAAGAGGGTATAAGCACCGCAACAGTTAAAATGATGCCTATTACAAACATTATGCCCCCCATAGTGGGAGTGCCCTGCTTGCTCTCGTGCCACTTGGGGCCTATCTCCTTAATTGTTTGCCCAAACTTTAGCCTTTGCAGCATGGGTATTATAACCCTGCCCAAGGCCGCAGTTATAGCAAATGAAAGTACAGCCGCACAAACTGTCAATATACCCGATGTGTTCATTTCTTATTCCACCCCTCATAGATTACCTTGATTATATCCTCAAGCTTCATGCCTCTGCTTGCTTTAAAAAGGACTGCATCGCCCTGTTCCAATTCTGCCAGAAGAGAAGCTGCAAGCTCTGATTTATTGTTGTAAAGAGTGCCCTTGCCTGCACCCTCAACATAATATTTGGCGTTTTCGCCGTATGCAAATAGCAAATCCACGCCGGAGTTCCTTGCAATTACACCGCATTTTAAGTGCTCACGCTCGGCGTAAGAGCCAAGCTCCAGCATGTCGCCTAAAACGGCTATCCTGCGCCCCTTAACGGGCATATCTCTCAGGGCGGAGAGTGCCGCCTCTATAGAGTCAGGGCTGGCGTTGTAGCAATCCTCAATAACAGTTAAGCCCTCCAGCTTAACCACCCGCTGGCGCATACCTGAGGGCACATAAGCCGCAAGTGCGGCCGCTGCCTGTTCAGGGGGTATATACAGCAGAGTGCCCACTGCAAAGGCCGCCAAGGCGTTGCTGACATTGTGCATACCTATTGCAGGGAGTGTAACAGGCTGCCTAAATTCCTTTGAGCACACGGTAAAGCTCATTGAGGTATCCTGCTGAGTTATATCCTCCGCCCATAGGTCAAAGCCGCTATTATTATCTGTTCCAAATAGAAGCACCTTGCGGTTAAGCTCCTTTGCGGCCTTTAAGAGCCGCTCGTCGTCGCCGTTAAGTATTAATGGTGCAGCATTTTCCATCCCCTCTAGGATTTCCAATTTTGCCCTTAATATTCCCTCACGTGAGCCCAGATTTTCAATGTGGCTTACTCCAATGTTAGTAATAAGGCCTATTGTTGGCTTTGCCGTTTGACTTAGACGCAAGATTTCACCAAAATGGTTCATGCCCATTTCCAGCACAGCCGCCTGAGTAGTTGAATCCAGCTTAAAGCACATCTTAGGCAGGCCAATCTCGTTATTAAGATTCCCCTGTGTGTACACTGTTTTGTATCTTTGAGCCAGCACAGCGGCCACCATCTCTTTGGTGGTTGTTTTGCCAACGCTGCCTGTTAATCCTACCACAGGTATATTGAATTTTTTGCGGTAATATGCCGCTAAATCTAAAAGAGCTTTGCGGGTATCCTTAACCAAAAGGATTTTCTCCCCGCTCACGCCCTTAGGTATACTCTCGCAAACTGCGGCCTCTGCGCCCTTTTCAAGCACCTGAGGCACAAAATCGTGAGCATCAAACCTCTCGCCCTTAATGGCTATAAAAAGCGATGCAGGCTTAACCTCTCTGCTGTCCAGCATGATAGTATCAACCTGTGCCGTGAGCCGGCTCTCAAGCCCTAAAGCGGCGGCTATTTCTTTAATTAAAAGCTGTTCCATAACACCATGTGGTAGAGATCCCGCACACCAACATTAAATAAAAACATATGCTGCGCCTGCGCTCTATCTTTCGTATTATTTTTAAAATTCTTCCTCTGAGCAGAACCTTGTAACGTCTAAAGCTTTGCATTTCGTAGGGGTCACGGCTTGCCTGAC
>JAISYX010000087.1 GCA_031269595.1 Oscillospiraceae bacterium | reverse complement strand
TATAATAACCTCACGGCATTAGCGGCAACAAGATTGCCGATGCCTGAGAGAACATTGTTACATGAAAGCATTTATAAGGTTGAATGATTTAAAGTTTCATGTAATAATAACCTCACGGCATTAGCGGCAGCAAGACTGCCGATGCCTGAGAGAACATTGTTACATGAAAGCATTTATAAGGTTAAGTGATTTAAAGTTTCATGTAATAATGTTAAATTACAGGGGGGTGTTAGAGGGTGACCGAAGATTTTTCAAGAATACTAACAATGCTGCGCAAGGAGCGCAATATCAGTCAAAAAGAGGCGGCCGACGCTCTGGGTGTCTCTCAGGCACTGCTATCGCATTATGAACGGGGCAGAAGAGGCTGTAATTTGGAGTTTGTAATTAAGGCTTCAGATTATTACGGAGTTTCCTGTGATTATATTTTAGGGCGTTCGCCCGAAAAATCAGGAGCTCGCATTACCGCAGAGGATATTCCCGAGGGTGACGAGCTAAAGGATAACGTGCTAAGCAGGGGCGCAAAGGGGAGCGTTGTTGCAACCCTTAACAAAAAGCTCATTGCAAATTCAATAAATGTGCTTTATGATATACTAATTAAAAGCGGAAGCAAGCAGCTTATCACAACGGCCTCACATTATTTGATGTTGGCTGTGTATAAGGTTTTTAGGCATATTTACAGGGCAAATCCAAAGAATATAAACGAGATGTTTGCAGTTAGAGAGCCGCAGTTTCAAGGCTATTCGAGTGCTGCGCTGCAAATTTGTGAGGCGGATTTACAGGCTATACTTTCAGGGCGTGACCCAAAAACTCAAGAAAAGCTCACAGACATTAACGTACCTGAGATTAGCCCAGAGATACTAAGCGAAGCGTATCCCCTGTATTTTTCAAGTGTAATGAATGTTATTCAATATGCCGAGAGCCGCATGAACTTAAAGTGACAAATTTTTAACAAAAAGGGCTGGATTTAATTCTAGCTTTTTTTTGGTTGTACGTCAAGTAAAAAATTGAAAATTGAGAGTTGAAAGTTGAAAATTAATGTGAATTTGCTGCGGCAAATTTTGATTAAAGGGTTTAGGCTGCCACCGAAACCGGCCTCCATCGCAGAGGGAGGTGGCACGCAGTGCCGGAGGGAGGGCAGCGCAGGCCTCAAAATTAGCCGATAAACAAGGCTTAGTGTGGCCTCCACGACTAGAGGCTAGAAGTTGCCCAGGTGTAGCTTCTTGCTATAAAATCTATTTAATCAAAATTTGCGCAGCAAATTCACATTAATTTTCAACTTTCAACTTTCAATTAAAAAAACCTCATATGTAAATTTCTTATTAACATATCCCCCCACCCGCAAAGCCCATGCCTTAGCCGTTTTTAGCCCGCAAAAACCCGCCTAAAATCACGCAAAAATTGACTTTTATCTGGGAATATGCTATAATAGAGGCCAGAGATAAGCGGCTGGAAATTGCCCAGTCGCAACCTTGTAGGGGACGATGTCCACATCGTCCCGTTTTATCTAAACTCGCAGGTTTCACGGGACGATGTGGACATCGTCCCCTACGAACCCTTTAATCAAAATTTGCCGCAGCAAATTCGCCGCAACTTTTCACTTTTCACTCTTCACTTCAAAGGTGCATCGTCCCGCACAAAGTGCAAAATCACATTCATGTGTTAAATTATGGCTAGGTGGTGTTTGGTTCTGAATAAGAAAATTCTGTATCCTATAGCGGCATTTCTATTGCCTTTTACCGTTATAACCCTTGCCTTTGTGGCCTTTGGGATATATCCCTTTGGCATTAAAACCATACTTACAACAGATATGAGTATGCAATATATCGAATTTTACGGCGGCCTTAGGAATCTTTTAAGCCAGGGCAATCTTATTTACAGCTTTAATCTGGCCATGGGTATGCCACTGACAGGTTTGTTCGCCTATTACCTTAGCAGCCCATTTTCCCTTATAGTCCTGCTCTTCCCCAAAGCTATGATAACAGAGGCCGTCACGCTTATTATAATCTTAAAGCTGGCAAGCTGCGGTCTCACATTTTATTTTTTGTTAAAATATTATTTAAAAGAGAGATTCGAAGCTATACACTTAGTCTTCTGTCTGTTTTATGCTCTAATGGGCTACACCACAGCATTTTACTTTTCTCCCATGTGGTTTGATGCCCTTATTTATTTGCCTCTTTTGGTTATTGAGCTGCATAAAATCATGAAGGGCAAAAGTGCCTTGATGTTTATTTTATGCCTTACAGCCTCCCTTTTCTCGGGATTTTACACAACGGTATTTGCACTTATCTTTTTGGCTATATATTTTTTATATCAGAGCTACTGCTCCGGCTTCAAGGGCTTTTTAAAGCAGAGCCTAAAGCTTTTGTGGGTTGTGGTGGTTCCCTTTGCTCTAACGGCGTTTTTTCTTATTCCTGCAATTTTGCAAATGGCGGGGAGCTACGGCTTTAACTCAGAGCCTGTGTCCGCATACACAGCCCCCTGGTTCCTGCTGGAGCGTATGCTGCCTGCGTCCTACAGCTCCTTTGCCAGCGACGGCACGGCCAACGTATATTCTGGCTTCCTCTGCCTTTTGCTGCTGCCTATATATTTCTTTAACAAGAATGTTACAAAAAGGCAAAAAATAGGTGCGGCGGCTGTGCTTGGATTCCTGATTTTAAGCATGTGTGTGTGGAAGCTGGGCTATGTGTGGCAGGGCTTTAGACCTGCAATATATTTTAACTTTAGATTCAGCTTTGTCTTAAGCTTTTTTGTAATCTTTTTGTGCGCTCAAGTTGTTGATGGATTAAATGAAATATCCTTAAGGGTTAAAATTCCTGTGCTGTGCACTATGCTCATATTCCTTGCATTTGTGCAGTTCAAAGGGCAGACTCACCCGCCTATGGTGCTAAATCTTGTACTGCTGGCGGGCTATGCCGCATATCTAATATGGGGGAGCGCGCTGCCTAAAATAAAGCATTTTAAACACATAGCCGTGGCTGTGGTGTTTCTGCTGGCCTCCCTTGAAACAGGCGTTAACGCCTACACCATGATGAAGGGCGCAGAAAAGCTGCACAAAAATGATGAAAGAGACTTCTTCCGCTGGGTATCCGGCAGTGTTTCCGCCGCCGCAGATAACATAAAGAGCCTAGACCCACCCACAGAAACAAACCTTTACAGAACTGAAACCGACATGCTGCGCAGCTCGAATCAGGGCTTGGCGGCGGGCTACAACTCACTTTCTGTGTTTGCCTCTGTGACCAACGAGCAATCTCTACAGGATATGGGCAAGCTGGGTATCCTCTATGCCTACAAAAATCTGGCCTATTACGGCTCTACAGAGGTTATTGATTCAATATGGGGCATACGCTACAAAATCTCTATGTATAAGCGTGAGCAAAGCTATGAAAAGATAAATACTATTGGAGAGCTTAATATATATAAAAATCCAAATGCGCTGCCTCTAATGTTCCCTGCACGCGAGGAGATTTTAGGCTACAGCTGCACTCCAAATGACCCATTTGAGGCTCAAAATGAGCTTGTAAACGCCCTTTGCGGGGGCTCAAAGGATGTGTTTTTACCGGAGAATTCAGTTGAGCTTACCCCCTTTGATGAGGAGCTCAACTTTACCATTAATGCCCAAGCTGAGGGCTACCTCTACTTCTATGCAGACATAGGCATAAGCACCGCCCCCGTGTATATTAATGGGGTTCTGCTGGGCAGAGACAACGACATGTACACAAGAGGGATTATAGCCTGCGGGTATCGCAGGGCGGGGGAGAGCCTAACTCTCACTATTAAGGATAAACCCTCACGCCTTAGAGAGGGGAGCGCACGCTCCCGCACCATTGATTTGCAGGCCTTAGAACAGGCCATGAGCAAGCTCAAGCCGGAAACTCAGCCTGTGTTTAACAGCAGCTCCAGCATTAAATATGATGTAAACATAGAGGAAGGGGAGCTTATATTTACCACCATACCCTACGCCAATGGCTGGAAGGCCGTAGTTGACGGCAAGCCTGCCGAAATCGAAAAGACCATGGACGGCGGGTTTATTGCGGTTAAAGTGCCTGTAGGGCGGCATACCATGCAGCTCAGCTACTTCCCCCCGGGGCTTGCCTTGGGGATAGTAATAAGTGCCCTAGCCTTAGTGGTTTTTGTTGTTAAGTACAAGCTGATAAGCTATATTATTGCACTTATAAAAAGGCTTGCAGGGGCAAAGGGATGAGCCTTTCTAAAAAACAGTAGGGGCGAATTGCATTCGCCCGAAAAGTTACAGCGGTGCACCAAATGACGTTGAAACCATAAAAGTTACGTCATTGCGAGCACGTAGCAGAACCAAAACAAACACAAAGTGTAATGTGCGAAGCAATCCAGTGCACTAAGCCTTTGTGCTATTATAGAACGCTTGGCCTTGTCCCACTGAATTGCTTCGCACTCGTAACCGCAGGATACACTCAAGCGTAGCGGTGCTCGCAATGACGCATGTCAGCGAGGCGATAGAAAAGTAACATTCCTCCAGCTCTCACACATTCCGCCCAGTCTGCGGGCAAACGTAAAGGCTTAAATCTTACAAGATAGTAGGGGTCACGGCTTGCCTGACCCAAGGTGAGTGCGGGGATAAAACGGGACGGGCAAGCCCGTCCCCTACAAGCCTTGTACATTTTTGAATTAACAAAGCACACAAAAAAATCCAACTAAAGCCATATAAACACAAGGTGTTAACATTTGTTTTATTCTGTTCTATTTTTGAAAAAAACTTTACAGAATTTGATTTTTGGTGTAGAATACAAGTGTATGCGTTTTAGGCATTAATTCCCTAAATTAACTATAGAAGGTGGAAGAAATGAAGCCCAAAAGAATAAATTCATTTTTGCTTGTAATTGCTTTTATTTTAACGCTTTTGGCAGGCTGTAAAAGCGACAATCAGGATAAATCGCTGCAAAAAATATTGGATAACAAGGTGTTAAAGATAGGCATATCTGACAATAACGCCCCTCTTTCCTCACGGAATGAGAAAGGTGAGTTCATCGGCTTTGATGTTGAGCTTGCGCAAAATCTTTGCAAACGCCTTAATGTAAATTCAAAGTTTGTGCCTGTAAGTCAGGATGAAGCCGTAGAAAAGCTTAACTCCGGCTTGATAGACTGCTACTGGAGCTACTCTGCGCCCTCAAGGGAGGTTATGGCCTCAGCTCAGTTTATGGATGCTCTGTATAATCACAAGCAAATGCTGTTGCTTAAATCAGATTCCCCTGTAACAGAGCTGGTAGGCATAAAGAACACAGCCGTGGGTGTGCTGCGGGAAAGTGCCGCAGATGAGGCCTTAACGGCGGCCGCTGTGTTAAAATCCTCATTAAAAGAGGTTAAGCAGTACGATGATTTTGAGCATGTGCTAAGTGCACTTAACGACGGAGTTTTAAGTGCTGTGGTTATAGATAATCTCTTTGCAAAGAACTTTCTTTACAAGGATGATACAGCCCATAAATACAAGCTGTTGGAAACACCTATCTCCACGCAGGATTACCGCATTGCATTTAGGCAGAAGGATACTACCCTTAAAAACCGTGCAGCTAAAATTCTTGATGAGATGGTTAAGGATAAGAGCATTGCAGGGCTTTCGCTCCGCTGGTTTAATGAGGATATATTTTTAAAGGATTAGCTTAGGCTTGAGTGTCTCTAAAATCTGTAAGGGTCACGGCTTGCCTGACCCAAGGTGTGTGCGAGGATAAAACGGGTCAGGCAAGCCGTGAACCTTGCGAGCTTTAGGCTTAAACAAAGAACAGGAAAGGGCACAGGAATCCCATGCGGGTTCTACAGCACATGGTGCTTGGTTATGAAATTTTCTGTTAAAGAAAAAATGGTTATAGCAGCAAGCGGCTTTATAGTGATTGGTTTGATTGCCTATTATGTGGTAAATGGAATTGGCATAAAAATGGAGCGCACACCTCACGAGACAAGCGGCTTATTTGCCATGGGCAGCGTGATAAGTCAAAAGCTCTACGGCAGCCATTCAGAAGTGGAGATGGACGCTGTAGCCAACGAGGCATTTACGGCTGTAAAGGAGCTGGAAGGGCTTATCTCATGGCAATCGGAGAGCTCGGATATAGGCAGGCTGAACAAGGCAGAGGGAGAAGCTGTTTCCTTTAACAAAAAGAGCTATGAGCTGCTAAAGCAAAATTTGGCTGTAGCAAGGAAAAGCAGCGGTGCTTTTGACCCAACCATTCTGCCTGTAGTTAAGCTGTGGGGCTTTGACCCGCCCCATGCGCAGGATAGCAGCTTTTCTTATCATGTGCCTAAAATAGACGATATACATAGTACCCTGGCTCTTGTGGACTATCATAAGGTCATAACAGACGACGCAGCACAGGCTGTAAGGCTTGGAGCGGGCCAGAGCATAGATTTAGGCGGCAGCGGCAAGGGCGCAGCCTGCGATGCCGCTGTTGAGGTATACCGCAAAAACGCAGGCATAAGCGGCGGAATGATAGTTGTAGGCGGCAGCAGTATAGGCCTTATGGGCGAAAAGCCTGAGGGCAAAAGCTGGGATATAGCCATTCGTGACCCAAGAGGCACAGGCGCAGGTGATAATCTTGCTATAATTCAGCTTAAAAACTGCTTTGTATCTACCTCGGGAGATTATGAAAAGTTCTTTGCAGAGGGCTCAGATTATTATCATCACATTATAAATCCAAGGACAGGCTGGCCCTCAAAAAGCGGGATAATCTCTGCTACAGTGGTGTGCAGCAACGGTGCTTTAAGCGATATGCTCTCAACTGCCTGTGTGGTTTTGGGCAAGGATGCCGCTTTGGAGCTGCTTAAAGAGGCGGCGGCAGAGGCCGTTTTGGCAGACGATGCTAAAAACCTTTACATAACTCAAGGACTAAAGAGCGGCTTTAGTCTTATTAACGAGAGCTATACAATTAACTATGTTCAATAAAAAGATATTAACCAAGAAGGACTTAATCCTTGTGGGAATCCTGCTTGCGGCGGCAATTATATGTATTTTGCTTGCAAATGCACCCTCAAGAGGCGGCGGGCTTACCGCAGTTATAACTCAGGACGGCCGCTTGCTCTACAGCGTGGAGCTCTCAAGCGTTAAAGAGCCCTATACAATCAAAATAGACGGAGACTACCCACTTGAAATCAGGCTGGAGAGTAAGGCTGTTCAGGTGCAAAACGCCTCCTGTAAGGACAAGCTCTGCATGGCCTCAGGCAGATTAGACAGAGCAGGGCAGCAGGCTGTGTGTCTGCCAAACAGAACAGTGGTGCGCATTGTAAGCTCAAGTGATAAATCCGAAGAATGGGATGCCGTAACCGGATAGAGGTTGTTTACACATGAGAGAAAAAACCCTCAGGCTAACCCAAACAGCTCTTTTGGCTGCTCTGGCCATAGTTATAAGCTTTATTGAATCGTTGCTTCCCCCAATACCGGCTATGCCTCCCGGGGCAAAGCCCGGGTTTTCAAACGTTATAACCATGTATGCAGCGGGAGCTATGGGCTTGCTTCCGGCACTCTCAATTGCAGTTATAAAAAGCATGTTTGTGTTGCTTACAAGGGGGCTTACCGCCGCTTTAATGAGCCTTGCAGGTGGAGTGCTCTCCACCCTTGCCATGTACCTCTACTTTAAGCTGTTTAAGGGCAGCGGAATGATAGGCGTAGGCCTTGCGGGGGCATTGGCTCACAATGCCGCACAGCTTTTAGTTGCTTACCTTTTAACAGGAATGTCCATTTTAGCATATGCACCATGGCTTATAATAATAAGCATAGTTACAGGCTCGGCAACGGGGGTATGTCTTAAATTGCTTATGCCTATTATGATAAAGATTAATTTGAAAGGATAGATGTGCTTTGGAAAATATCTCTTTAGAGCTAAAGCCCGCCCGCACCTTTGGCGGAGCTAAGGTTCCACACCGCAAGCATGCCAAAAATGCGGCCACCATAGTTATGCCTCCGCCTAAAACGGTTGAAATATCTATGCAGCAGCATATAGGCGCACCCTGCACGCCCCTTGTAAAGGTTGGAGATACCGTTAAGGCTTACCAAAAAATAGGCGAAAGTGAGGCCTTTGTCTCTGCTCCTATTCATGCAAGCATTTCAGGCACTGTTAAAAAAATCGGTTCCTTGCTGCTGCCAAACGGGCAGAAGATACCCTCTGTCATTATTGAATCTGACGGGGAACTGCTCACCCTTGAGGGCATAGCACCTCCTCAGGTTACAAATGCAGAGGAGCTTGCGGCGGCGGCACGTGCTTCCGGCTTGGTTGGCTTAGGTGGAGCGGGCTTTCCTGCCCATGTTAAGCTTATTCCGGGCGATAAAAAAATTGATACTCTGGTTATTAACGGCGCAGAGTGCGAGCCTTATATCACTGCTGATTACCGTGAGATGATAGAGCACACAGACGATATACTTAATGGCATATTTAAAATAAAGGATATACTTAAAATATCCTGTGTTAAAATTTGCATAGAGGATAATAAGCCCGAGGCCATAAATATTTTAGAGCAGCGCATTAAGTCAGATTCCCGCAGCAAGGGCGATGTGTTTATTGTTAAGTTAAAATCTCGCTACCCTCAGGGGGCGGAAAAGGTGCTGGTTCAGGCGGCCACGGGCAGGCTTATCCCCGCAGGCGGCTTACCTGCGCATGTGGGCTGCATACTAATGAACGTCACCTCTGTGGCCTTTCTTGCAAGATATTTGCGCAGCGGACTCCCTCTGGTTAGCAAGCGGCTCACCTTTGCAGGCTCGGCGGCGGCTAACCCCTGCAATGTAGAGGTTAGAGTGGGCACATCTATTAAGGATATTGCAGAGTTTTGCGGCGGCTTTAAGGGCGAACCCAAAAAAATCCTACTTGGCGGCCCAATGATGGGCACTGCTATTTATGATGTAAACTACCCCATAACCAAAAAAGACAACGCTATTTTGGTATTTAATAAAAGGGATGCTAAAGCAAGGCCGATTACCTCCTGCATAAGATGCGGAAGATGCCTTAAGGTATGCCCAATGAAGCTAAGGCCATGCCAAATTGAACAGGCCGCCGAGCTGCAAAACGCAGAGGCACTGGATATGCTGGACGCCGCAGCCTGCATGGAGTGCGGGAGCTGTGCATATGTCTGCCCTGCGGGGCGCAAGCTGGTGCAATCTATAAAGCTTGGCAAGCAGATATTAAGGGAGGGGAAGTAAGCTTATGAATAACAAAGAATTACTCTTAGTCAGCCCCTCTCCACACATAAGCTCAGGAGCTGCAACAAGCGGCATAATGCTGGATGTTATAATAGCCCTTCTGCCTGCCGCCGCAGCTGCGGGATTGATATTCGGCTATCAGGCTCTGATTCTTATGCTTGTTTGCGTGGGCTCATGCGTGGTGTTTGAGTTTATCTCACGCATTGTAATGAAGCGCAAGCAAACAATAGGAGACCTTTCGGCAGTGGTAACAGGTCTTTTGCTGGCCTTTAACCTGCCTGCAACGCTTAATCCCGTTTATGCAGTTATAGGCTCTGCCGTGGCCATTATTGTGGTTAAGCAGATGTTCGGCGGCATAGGCCACAACTTTGCAAACCCCGCAATTACTGCCAGAGTGGTGCTAATGCTCAGCTTCCCCGTGGCTATGACAACTTGGGTTAAGCCCTTCTTCTATCAGGTGAGCGGGAGTAGCATTGACGCACAGACAACAGCCACTCCTCTGGGCATAATCAAGGAGGGCACGGGCGAGGCTCTGCCAAGCCTTTGGGATATGTTCATAGGCACAAGAGGCGGCTCGCTGGGCGAGACCTGCGCCGCCGCACTCCTTTTGGGAGGGCTGTATCTTGTGATTAGAAGGGTGATAAGCCCCATTATTCCCCTGTGCTTTATAGGCACGGTTGCGCTGTTCTCTTGGATTTTTGGGCAAGAGCCAATATTCTCCGTGCTCTCAGGCGGCGTATTGCTGGGGGCTATATTTATGGCCACAGATTACACCACCTCTCCTATTACAAGGCAGGGCAAGGTGATATTCGCTATACTCTGCGGCTTGATAACGGTGCTTATACGCACCTTTGCCGCACTGCCTGAGGGTGTTTCCTTCTCTATTTTGTTCATGAACATCTTAGTGCCCCTTATCGAGCGCATAGGTAGGGGCAAAAAGCAGAAGAAGGGGGAGAAGAAGGCATGAAAACCTTAAAGGATATTCTTATTCCCACCATTGCACTGTTTTTAATTTGCTTTTTAGTAACGGCTCTGCTGGGCACAGTTAACCTTGTAACAGAGCCTATAATTGCAGAGACAGCGGCCGGCATTCAGGACGAGGCCTGCGGCAGGGTTTTGCAGGGAGCGGCAGGGTTTGAGAGCATAGACGAAACGGCATACAAGGGCGTGGATACTCAAGGCAAAACTGTGGGCTATGTTATAATAGCAAGCTCCACGGGCTACGGCGGAGAAATAAAGCTTATGGTGGGCATAAACGCAGAGGGCGTGGTTCAGGGCGTTGAGATACTCAGCATGAGCGAGACCCCGGGGCTGGGTGCAAATGCCAAGAAGGATAAGTTCATCTCCCAATACAAGGGCAAGGATGCCAATAAGGGTGAGCTAAAGGTGAGCAAGGACGGCGGCGAGATAGACGCAATTACAGCGGCCACCATAAGCTCAAGAGCTGTTACTCAGGGCGTTAATCAGGCCTTGGAGCGTTATAAAGAGTTAAGCGGAAAGGCGGGTGTGTAGAGAATGGCTGAAAAGAAAAAGCTCAGCTCTGTGCTGATAAACGGAGTTTTAAAAGAAAATCCCGTGCTGGTGCTCATTTTGGGAACCTGCCCAACTCTGGCTATTTCAACCTCTGTGGTTAATGCGCTGGGAATGGGCGTTGCCGCAACCGTGGTTTTGGCCTGTTCAAATACAGTTATTTCAGCACTGCGCAAGCTTATACCCGATAAGGTTAGAATTCCTGCATTTATAACAATTATAGCGGGCTTTGTTACTATGGTTCAAATGCTGCTAAAGGCCTTTTTGCCCGCAATAGATGAGGCTTTGGGCATCTATCTTCCGCTTATAGTGGTTAATTGCATAATATTAGGCCGCGCAGAGATGTTCGCAAGTAAAAACAGGGTGCTGGCCTCTGCTCTGGATGGAATAGGAATGGGCGCAGGCTTTACCGTGGCACTCTTATTAATTGCCCTTGTTAGGGAATCCCTTGGCACAGGCACTCTTATGGGTGCGGTTAATATACCTGTTTTGCAAGAGGGCGGCAGTATAGACCCAATGATTATATTTGTGCTTGCCCCGGGCGGATTCTTTGTCTACGGGCTGTTTATAGCTTTGGCGCAAAAGCTTGGCAAGGAGAAGGTTGATACCTCGGCGGGGGCGTGCGGAGCGTGTCCTGCTGCTGCGGTTTGCTCAAAGGCAAGTGAAAAGGAGGGCAAAAAGGCATGATTTATTCAATTCTTGCGGTGTTTTTGGCAGGCATTTTAACCGAAAACTTCGTGCTTGCAAAGTTCCTTGGCATATGCCCCTTCCTCGGCGTCTCACAAAAGCTGGATAAGGCCTTGGGCATGAGCATTGCGGTGCTGTTTGTAATGGTGGCCTCCACTGCTGCAACCCATCCCATTTACACATACTTTTTAGTGCCCATGCACTTGGAGTATCTGCAAACCATAGTGTTTATACTGGTTATAGCTGCACTGGTGCAGTTTATAGAGATATTCATGAAAAAGACAATGAAGCCGCTGCACAAGGCCCTGGGCATTTATCTGCCCCTTATAACCACCAACTGTGCCGTTTTGGGCATTACTGTGCTGGTAATAGATAAGGGCAACACCTTTGTAGAGGCACTGGCCTCTGCTGCTGGTTCAGGTGCGGGATTTCTTGCGGCTATGGTTATTTTTGCGGGAGTGCGGGAAAGGCTGGAGAGCTCCGATATTCCCAAATTCTTGCAGGGCTTGCCCATAACGCTTATAGCTGCTTCAATAGTATCTCTCTCTTTTTTGGGCTTCCAAGGAATCTTGGACGGCATTAAGGGGGTGGCGTAATGTCTGCTGTTATTAGTGCGGTTGTGCTTGTCTCTGTTATAGGACTTGCGGCGGGTATTTTGCTGGCTGTGGCCTCAAAGGTGTTTGATGTGCCTGTAGATGAGAAGCTCCAAAGCATAACAGAGGCTCTTCCCGGGGCAAACTGCGGAGCTTGCGGCTATGCCGGCTGTGCAGATTATGCTGCGGCCTTGGCCTCAGGAGAGGCCAAGAACGGGCTGTGCTCACCAGGCGGAGCAGATTCGGCTGCTGCTATAGCCGAAATCCTTGGGCAGGAGCTGGGCGAGGTTGCCTACAAAACCGCTCTGGTGCACTGCTTGGGCACCTGGGACAACACCTCTAACAAGATGGACTATGCAGGCATTCAAACCTGTGCTGCGGCTATGCAGCAGTTTGCGGGAGTGGGCAGCTGTACCTATGGCTGCATGGGTCTCGGGGACTGCATGAGAGCCTGCGAATACGGCGCAATTACTGTTTGCAACGGAGTTGCCTCTATTAATCCTGCGCTGTGCAAGGGCTGCTCTAAGTGCGTGGCAACCTGTCCTAAGCATATTATCAGCTTTGTGCCCCTCAAAAAGAGTGCGGTTATAAGGTGCATGAACTGCGACAAGGGCGGCGAAACCCGCAAGGTGTGCCTATACGGCTGCATAGGCTGCAAACGCTGCGAAAAGGTG
>JAISYX010000035.1 GCA_031269595.1 Oscillospiraceae bacterium | reverse complement strand
CCATAATATATGCTGCATCATTTTCATCCACAGGTTTCTTTTTTTCGCTTGGAGTATACGGCAATTGCTTGCCGCACTGTGTGCAGGTTATTCTCGAATTCGGGTTAACGTGGCCGCAGTCGTTACATGTAATTGACATAGATTTTCTCTCCCTTTATTTAAGATTAACGATGGCTTGCTGTGCCGCTTCACTTTTACTGTTTATTAAAATAGACTTGAGCTAAAGATTGCGCCAAGTATTGCAAGTGCCACAATATTTATTATCAAAGTAAGCCAATTTGAAAATTTAGTGTAACCAATCATCAAATTCGAGGGTTCTGCATCACGGCCATGTTTACTATGAAGGCTTTCTCTAGCTTGAAACGCAGAAAGGGTACGGTTTGGGACAAAACTATTCAATGCCAATGCCAAAGCTCCCACAGAACCCAACATTAATAACCAGAACACAAAAATATGAGAAAGAATATCAAGCCTTACCCAAATGGCAGCAAAAATATTTAATGCTGCTAATACAAGGCTTATCGCAGAGACGACGATGTCCAATTTTGAAATTCCCATAATACGTGCTGCATCACTTCGTGATATTAGTGTTATTTCGCTCTTAGGCACTGGAGTATACGGCAATTGCTTGCCGCACTGTGTGCAGGTTATTCTGGAATTCGGGTTAACGTGGCCGCAGTCGTTGCATGTAATTGACATAGCTTTTCTCTCCCTTTTTAATTGGTGCCCTCTATTTACTCGCTCGCTCCGTAGGGGCAGACCTATGTGTCTGCCCAGATTGCCGCAAAATGCCCGTCTTTGGGCAGACACATAGGTCTGCCCCTACGGAATTAATGCATATCTATAGCTTAATAATACGACAATTTGTAAATTTTGTCAAGCTTTTAAGGTGTAATTGCACAAAGATTGCACAAAAAAACCTGCCGCAAAACATTCATTTGCGGCAGGCTAGCTATTGTTTATTATTTCACTCATAACTTATCAATAAATCAAGCACTATTAAATATTTTCATGGGAATCACCTTATTTGTATACATAATATCTATTTAAGATGCTCGCATGATTCACAGCGGACAAACTACCCGCTGCCGGCAAGCTAAAGCAAGGTACACATGTTAAATAACTAAGCTTAACCTATTAAATTTTATATAAATGCTGTGTACCCTTTCGGATTGGCTCGCAGGCATTTTAAGCAGTTAGAGTTCATAACGTTTATATTCGTAACCCTGTATCACTCTTTAAATAATGGGCATTGTTTAAATTTGCCCTTAAAGAGGAACTAGCGGCTAAATCAACACTCAGCTTTGCTTAATACACCCACAGCCACAGTGAAAAACCGGTATCTCGCTTGATTCACTGTTCACTGGAATCTCCTCCCCTCTAAAAGAATCTCGAATGAGAGATTTTCCTATTCTCTCTTACTTAATTCCTTTTACTGTCTATATTGTACCAGAGTTACAACTAAATGTCAAGTGCTTTGATATATTTTACACAGTTATTTAACTCGGGTTATTTAACTATATTACTTAAGCTTGTTGGGCAGACGTTTCTCATTTTTAAGATAATCCTTAGTTTGAGCAAACACCTGATTAGAAAGCAGCAGCAGAGCTATCATGTTGGGAATTATCATCAGTCCGTTAAAGCTGTCAGAGATAGACATGGCAAGCTCCAAATTTATCACGCTCCCCAGCACGGTAACGCCCAAGAACAGCACCTGATACAGCAGCTCGCCTCTGTCATGGGTGATGTAGGCCAAGCCCCTCCACCCATAAAAGGACCAGCCAAGCAGGCTTGCAAAGGAGAAGACGAACACCGAAAATGCAATGAATATCCCGCCCCAGCTGCCAAATACTTTCTCGAAGGCCGCTATGGTCAGCACCTCATCGCAAGCACCGGCAGAATAAACGCCGGAGCTTAAAATGGCAAGCGCAGTAATTGAGCATATCACAATTGTGTCTACAAACACCTCGAAGATGCCCCACATGCCCTGCTTTGCTGGGTGATCTACATCTGCTGTGGAGTGGGCTATAACAGAGCTGCCCATGCCTGCCTCATTTGAGAACACTCCCCTTGCAACGCCGTATCGCAGAGCCGTGGAGATAGCAAAGCCTGCGCCTCCGCCCAGCATGGGCTTAAGCCCGAACGCCCCTGCAAAAATGCTCTGGAATGCAGGGTATATGCCCCTCCAGTGCACGCAGATTATAACAAGTCCGCCAAGGCAATAGAGTATGCTCATAAAGGGGATTAGCTTTTCGCTTACACGGGCTATTCTGTTTAGTCCGCCTAATATGACAAAGCCCACTACAATAGCCGTAACAAGGCCTGTAACCACCTTAGGCACGCCAAGAGTATCTGCCATTGAGGCGGAGATAGCGTTAACCTGAGCCATGTTACCCACTCCAAATGAGGCCAGCACACACAGCACAGAGAAGATAACCGCCAGAGGCTTGTTGTTAAGTCCCTTTTCTATATAAAGCATGGGGCCGCCCTCCCACTCGCCCTTGGTATTGCGGCGGCGATAGAGCACTCCCAGCACATTTTCAGCGTATTTAATCATCATGCCCAGCAGAGCCGCAGCCCACATCCAAAAGATAGCCCCGGGGCCGCCGGCAGTTATAGCCGTGGCAACGCCTATTATGTTCCCTGTGCCCAAGCTGCCCGCAAGGGCTGTAGCCAAAGATTGGAACTGCGAGGTGGCCTTTTTGTCTGTGGAGCTGGTCGCTTCGCTCCCCTTGCTTATAGAGAACAGAGTTTTTTTCATCCAATGCCGAAAATGGCTGAACTGAAAAAATCCTGTACCCACTGAAAAGTATACCCCCGCCGCCATTATGGCAACGAGCATAACAGGCCCCCAAATAACGGCGTGTATATGCTCGTTGAGTGTTGTTATATCCAAAGCTAAGCCCTCCTAGTTTTATCTCTCTAAAAATCGGTAGGGGCAGACCTATGTGTCTGCCCGGATTGCCGCAAAATTCCCGTCTTTGGGCAGACACATAGGTCTGCCCCTACCGACTAACAAGGTTAATATAGATGCTCAATTGTATGTGAAATAACGGGAGGTTATGCTACTAGAGGCTAGATGCAAGATGTAAGAGGCAAGAAGTTTTTCACAACTAGCCGCAACTATTATCTATTATCTGTTATCTAAGACCCCTAAATTCCCCTCTTCGGAGGGGAAGGCTTTCGCCCCGCAGGCGAAAGACGAGGGTGGTCTCTGCGTGCGCATTACTCTATTGATTTGTAAATTTTGGAGCGTGATACTTTCCTTTTAGCTTTTAGCTTTGTGCTCGCTCTTAATTAGGTGTTAATTTAGAGTGTTTGCGGACGTATAAACCACCCTGCCCCTTCGGGGCACCCCTCCGTTGAGGGGAATGATATTTTCAATCAAAATTTGCGCAGCAAATCCCTACTAGAGGCTAGAGGCTAGAGTCTAGAAATAGCCCAGACGCAGCTTCCTATTATAAAATCTATTTAATCAAAATTTGCGCAGCAAATTCACCATTAATTACGAATTACGCATTACGAATTACGCATTAAAAACCCCATATGCAAATTTTTTATTAACATATCACCCTAGCCGCAAAGCCCATGCCTAAGCCGTTTTCAGCCTGAAAAAACCCAACTTAAATCACATAAAATTTGACTTTTATGTGGGGATATGCTATAATAACCTCACGGCATTAGCGGCAATAAATTGCCGATGCCTGAGAAAACATTGTTACATGAAAGTGTTTATAAGGTTAAATGATTTAAAGTTTCATGTAATAATATAACTCCCAATTAAGCATCTTCTCTAAAACTTATATAAAGGTTGTGGCAATATGATTAAAAGCATGACAGGCTATGGCCGCTCTCAGGCTTGCCTGAACGGGCGTGATATAACCGTAGAGATTAAATCCGTTAACCATAGATATTTTGAGTTCTCCTCACGCACAAGCAGGGGCTATGCTTTTTTGGACGAAAAGCTCAAGTCCTATGTGCAGCAGCGGGTTACAAGGGGCAAGGTGGATGTCTATGCCTCTATCCACACTGTGGACGATACCGCCGCAGAGGTCTCTATCAATCACTCCCTTGCAGCGGGATATGTAAAGGCTCTTAACAGCCTTTCAAGCACATATAATTTAAGCGGAGAGTTAACCGCCGCCACCCTCTCCCGCTATTCTGACATATTCACAGTGCACAAGGCGGAGGAGGACGAGGCTCTTGTGTGGGAGGCTGTCCGCTCTGTGCTGGATTCTGCCCTTGAGAGCTTTGTCAACATGCGCAGCAATGAGGGCGCAAGGCTTAAAGACGATATAGAGAGCCGCTCGGCGGCTATTTTGGCCTATGTCGCCAAGGTAGAGGAACGCTCACCTGAGGTTCAAAGGGAGTATATGCAAAAGCTGCGCACAAGAATAGATGAGCTTCTGGGCAGCGCAAAGGTAGATGAGCAAAGGCTTATAACAGAGGTGGCTATATTCGGCGATAAAATCGCCGTGGCAGAGGAGACAGTCCGCCTGCGCAGCCACTTTGAGCAAATGCAAGCCATGCTGGATTCCGGCCAGCCCATTGGCCGCAAGCTGGATTTTATTGTTCAGGAGATGAACAGGGAGGCCAACACCATAGGCTCAAAGGCTCAGGACGCCGCCACAGCCCACATAGTTGTAGAGATTAAATCAGAGATAGAAAAGATACGCGAACAGGTTCAAAACATAGAATAGAATACATCTAAAAAACCTCATTCGTATTACCTTGTTAACTCAAAAGTAGGGGACGATGTCCACATCGTCCCGTTTTCCCGAAACTCTCAGGTATTCACGGGATGATGTGGACATCATCCCCTACAAAGCGTGATACCTAAATAAACAAAGGCGGTGCTAAAATGCGATTGCTTAATATAGGCTTTGGCAACATGGTTTCGGCAAGAAAGATAGTTGCCATAGTCGCCCCCGAATCTGCGCCCATTAAGCGCATGATACAGGACGCCAGAGATAAAGGCTACCTTATAGACGCAACCTACGGCCGCCGTACACGTGCCGTTGTAATAATGGAGAGCGGGCACGTGGTGCTCTCGGCCATTCAAAATGAGACTATCTCAGGCCGATATAACAACAGCGATTTTGCCGGAGAGGGTGAAGCAGAGCTTGACGAAAACTAAACAGGGCTTGTTAATTGTAATATCAGGACCCTCAGGTGCGGGCAAGGGCACAGTGCTAAGCTCACTGCTTAAGGGCTGTGAGGATACGGTGATTTCAGTCTCGGCCACCACCCGCAAGCCCCGAGAGGGCGAAAAGAACGGCCAAAACTACTACTTCCTCTCAAGGGAGGAGTTCGAGGAGCTAATCCGCTCAGACGGCATTTTGGAATACGCCGAATACTGCGGCAATCTTTACGGCACGCCTCGCAGGCATGTAGAAGAACGGCTGCAAATGGGCATAAATGTCATTTTGGAGATAGAGGTTCAGGGCGCAGCTCAGGTGGTTGAAAAATGCAAGGGTGCTGTTACCATCTTCCTTATGCCGCCCTCTCTTGCAGAGCTTGAAGCCAGGCTTAGGGGCAGGGGCACAGAGGCGGAGGAGGTCATTCAAAAAAGAGTGGCCGCCGCACAGCAGGAGCTGCTGGCCGCTCCTAATTATGATTATATAATAATAAATGATGAGGTAGAAAAGGCTGCCGCCGAAATAAACGCACTTATAACGGCCGAAAAGCAAAAGCTACACTGACATATAAAAATTTACGGAGGAAACGGATGAATATACTTTTAATAAACCATTATGCAGGCTCAGATGAACTCGGCATGGAGTTCAGGCCGTATTATATGAGCAGGGAGTGGGTAAAGCAGGGGCACGACGTAACTGTTTTGGCCGCCACCTATTCTCATTTAAGAAAGGTAAACCCTGTGGTTGAAAAGGATTTTACCGAGCAATATGTAGACGGAGTGCGCTATTTGTGGGTTAAAGCACCTGCCTATAAATCCAACAACCACATGCGCATGGTTAACATAATAACCTTTTATAACAAGGTTAAACACAGGGCAAAGGAGCTTGCCGAAAAGTATAAGCCTGATATAATCATAGGCTCTTCAACCTACCCCCACGATATGCGCCTTGTAAACTACATTGCAGATATAAGCGGCGGTAAAAGGATATTCGAGGTGCACGATTTATGGCCTGCAACCATGATTTATGTACATGGCTTTGCTGAGAATAACCTATTTACAAAATATATAGCCAAGGCCGAAAAATTCGCCTATGAAAATACAGATGCAGTTGTTTCAATCTGGTCGCATGTTAACATCAGAATGCAGGAGCTGGGCGTAGATAAGCCCTATCACTACATTCCCAACGGCATAATTATAGACGGCTCCTCCAAGGTGGATGAAGCCCCTGAGGAGCTTAAAGCTCAGGTGGAGGCCTTGCGGGCGCAGGGCAAGTTTATAACCATGTATCTGGGCGGCTTTGCAGCCGCAAATGCCCTTGAGGAATTTATAGACAGTGCAGACTATTTAGACGAAAATCAGGTAATCATGCTTGTGGGCGACGGCATGATGAAGGATGAATACAAGAACCGTGTCTCTGAAAAAAGCAGAGATAAGGTGATTTTTGTGCCCAAGGTTAACAAAACTCAGGTTAAAAAAACCCTCGAGCTGGCCGATTGCTGCTATATCGGGGCAAAGAAAAGCCTTTTATACCGCTATGGTGCGGGCATGAATAAGATATTTGATTATATGTATGCTTCAAGGCCTATCATATTTGGTATAGAGACACCCAGCAACCCAATAAAGGAGGCCGATTGCGGCCTTACTATAGAGGCTGGCAGCCCGCAGGCTATAGCAGAGGCTATTAAAACCCTAAACGCCGCCCCCAAGCAGGAGCTTGAGGAAATGGGGCGCAGAGGCTATGACTTTGCACTGGAAAACTATGGATACAAGAGGCTTTCAGGCATGTTTATAAATGCTATGCAAAGCTTGCTTGATGAAAGGAAGGAAGAAAGATAAATGATTAAAAAAACAGTAGACGACCTTTTTAAAGAGGTAGACAGCCGCTACGCCCTGGTTAACGCCGTTGCACGCCGTGCAAGGGAGATAGCCGCAGCAGATGAGATACGGAAGGAGATTTCAGAGGAAAAGCCTGTTATCCATGTGCTCAATGAGCTTATGGAGGGCACAGCCAAGCTGATAACACGCACCCCAGAGCCTCTGTTTGACATATCCCTGTTTCAGGACGACGCTGAAGCAGAGGTGTTTATTCCCGAGATAAGTCCGCTGCAAGAGGATATTATTTTTAATTCGTAATTCGTAATGCGTAATTAATGTGATCAATTAAAAAATATTCCAAATTTAATCTACCGCAGGGGCTAAAACTGGGCGACTTCTAGCGTCTAGCATCTAGCCTCTAGCGTCTAGCAGGAGTCTTGCTTATGCCGCTTATACTGGCCTCTGTTGCCGTTGAGCTCTCATCCTACACCTTTGATAAACCCTATGCCTACCGCATTCCTGAGCACTTAGAGCAGCAGGCTAAGCCCGGGTGTAGGGTGCTTGTGCCCTTTGGTGCAGGCAACCGCAAAAAGCAGGGCATCATTCTCAGTATAGGTGATGACTCCCCGCTCAAGGTTATAAAGCCTGTTTTAGCGGTGCTGGATAAAGCACCGCTTCTTAATAAAGAGCTTTTGGAGCTTGTGCCCTGGCTTAAGGGCAACACCTTTTGCACGCTGTTTGAGGCGGCTAAGGCACTGCTTCCCGCAGGGCTTAATATCCGTCTAAGGCAGGAATATCAAGCCTCAGAGGGCATAGATGAAGCCGCTCTGGGCGGCCTTCTTGGAGAGAGGCAGAGGGTGCTCTCTTACTTGCTCAAGTGCAACAGACCAATTGAAAAGGACACCATCCTTTCAACTCTGGGGCTGGAGGAGCACGAGAGCATACTGGAGGAGCTGGCCGCAGAGGGCTACATCACACGCACAGACGAGGCCATGCGCAAGGTGGGGGATGCCTCACTTAAAATGGCAAGGCTAAGCGAGGGCTTTGACGAGCAGGAGGCAGGCAAGCTAAGCCCCAAGCAGAGCAGCGTTATCAAGCTGCTTAGCAATGCAGGGGCGGCCTCTGTTAAAGAGCTTTGCTACTTTACAGGTGCAGGCCTTGGAGTTATAGCCAATTTGCAAAAAAAAGGCTGCATTGAATACTTTGAACAAGAAGTCTACCGCAGCCCCTATGAATACGGCAAATACACCCACAATGCCGATGAAATCATACTTACACCAGAGCAGACCAAGGCATACAATCAATTACTTGAGCTTTACAACAAGCATGAATTTGCAAGCTCTTTGCTTTACGGGGTTACAGGCAGCGGCAAAACCTCCGTGTTTATGAAGCTTATAGATTCCGCTGTAAACGAAAATCAGGGAGTTATAGTAATGGTGCCTGAGATAGCCCTAACTCCCCAGACACTTGAAAAGTTTTGCACACGCTATGGCAATAAGGTTGCCGTAATGCACAGCGGGCTCTCTATAGGCCAAAGGCTGGATGAGTGGAAGCGTGTTAAAAACGGAGATGCCTTAATAGCTGTGGGCACTCGCTCGGCAATTTTTGCCCCCTTTGAAAGGCTCGGCCTTGTTATAATGGATGAGGAGCAGGAGCACACGTATAAATCAGAGGCTTCGCCCCGCTATCATGCAAGGAATGTGGCTAGGTTCCGCTGTGCCTATAATAAAGCACTGCTGGTGCTCTCCTCCGCCACTCCCGCACTCGAGAGCTACTACCATGCTCAAAACGGAAGCTACAGCCTGTGCACTCTTAAAGAGCGTTACGGCAGCGCAAAGCTCCCTCAGGTTGAGCTGATAGACATGAAATATGAGCTTATGGCAGGCAATACCTCCATAATAAGCGACACCCTGCGCAAAGAGCTGGAAGAAAATTTGCACAAAGGCAGGCAATCAATACTACTTCTTAACCGCAGGGGGTATAATACCTTTGTGGGCTGCCGCTCCTGCAGGCACGTAATCTCCTGCCCCAATTGCAGCATATCCTTAACCTACCATGCGGCAAACGGACGCCTGATGTGCCACTATTGCGGCTACTCACAAGAGCAAACCGAAATCTGCCCACAATGCGGTGAGCAAACCATGAAATATCTTGGCTTGGGCACACAAAAGGCAGAGGAGGAGCTTGCAAAAATTCTGCCGGATGCAAAAATTCTGCGCATGGACGCAGACACAACTATGGCTCGCAACGCATACGATAAAAAGCTGAGTGCTTTTGGTCGGGGCGAATATGATATAATGATAGGCACTCAAATGGTGGCTAAGGGGCTTAACTTCCCCAAGGTTACGCTGGTTGGCATACTAATGGCCGACCAGGCCATTTACGGCGACGATTTTAGAAGCTATGAAAAGGCCTTTTCACTGTTAACTCAGGTGGTAGGCCGCTCCGGCAGGGGCGAGGATGCGGGCAAGGCGGTTATTCAAACCTATTCCCCTCAGCATTCAATTATATCCCTTGCTGCAAATCAGGATTACGAGAGCTTTTACAAAAGTGAAATAACAGTGCGCAAGGCTATGCTTTACCCGCCCTTTGCAGATATATGCATGATAAGCTTTTTAAGCGAGGAAGAGGAGCTTGCCAAAAACGCCGCCGATTATTTTTTAGAAGAGCTTAAACGCAAAATCTTAACCGATTATCAGGACATACCAATTAGAACCCTTGGTCCCTCTGCGCCTCCTATCTCACGCCTTAGCGGGAGGTTCCGCTACAGGCTTATAATTAAATGCAGAAACACAGCCCCGCTTAGGGAGCTCATCGCCCTGCTGCTGCGCCAATGCGGAGCACAAAAGGAGTTTAACAGAGTTGGCCTAACAGCAGATATGAACCCGCTTTAGACGCCGTGTGTAAAGGTCTGTTGCGCCTGCGCCATGCCTTTCATTAAAATTCACATTCAAGTATCTCTAAAAAACCGTAGGGCAGACCTATGTGTCTGCCCAAATCGCCGTAAATTTCCCGTTTCTAGGCAGACACATAGGTCTGCCCCTACTACCTTGTAACATCTAAGACTTTGCATTCGCCCACAAAGCTACAGCGGTGCACTAAATGACCTTGAAACCATAAAAGTTGCGTCATTGCGAGCACACAACTAAGCTGAAATAACAGTAAAGTGCGGTGTGCGAAGCAATCCAGTGGAGCAAACTTAGACGTTCTACAGCAACGCAGGGGCTTAGTCCCACTGGATTGCTTCGCACTCATAACTGCGTGTTAAATTCAAGCTTAACGGTGCTCGCAATGACGCACGTCAGCGGGGCGATAGAAAGTAACCTTACTCCCGCTCTCACACGTTCCGCCCAATCTGTGGGCGAATGCAAAGCTTTAGTCGTTACAGAGTACTGCAAGCTAGGCTTTTAGAGGTTCTAAATTCACATTCGAAAGGAGCTATTATGGCATTACGAAATATAATTAAGGATGAAGACGCACTTCTGCGTAAGCGCAGCAGGCCTGTAGACCGTTTTGACGAAAAGCTTGCCACCCTTTTAGATGACATGATAGAAACCATGGAAGAGGCCAACGGCGTTGGCCTTGCAGCCCCTCAGGTGGGCATTTTGCGCCGTGCCGTGGTGGTGGATGTAGGCGAAGGCCCTATGGAGCTTGTAAACCCCGAAATCATTCAGGCTGAGGGCGAGCAGGAGGCAAGCGAGGGCTGCCTCTCTCTACCGGAGAGATGGGGCATTACAAAACGCCCCCTTAAAGTAACTCTCAAAGCACAGGATAGGTTTGGCAATGAGCAAACATTTGAGGGCAGCGAGCTGCTGGCACGTGCCTTTTGCCACGAGCTTGACCACCTAAACGGAGTGCTGTTCACAGACCTTGCCATTCGTATGCTAACAAAGGAAGAGATGGAAAGGGAGGATAAGAGTAAATGAGGCTAATCTTTATGGGTACGTCTGAATTTGCTGTGCCTATCCTTCGTTCACTCATTGAGCAGGGGCACGAGCTTGCGGCTGTTTACACTCAGCCTGATAAGCCCAAGGGCAGGGGCTATGCTCTTACTCCGCCCCCTGTTAAGGAGCTTGCGTTGGCAAAGGGCATTCCTGTGTTTCAGCCCACAACCCTAAAGGACGAGGCTGAGCAGGAGCGCATTCGTGCGCTTGCCCCCGATTTAATAGCTGTTGCGGCTTACGGCAAGATATTGCCTCAGGCCGTTTTGGATATTCCCCGATATGGCTGCCTCAATGTTCACGCCTCACTGCTGCCCAAATATAGGGGCGCAGCTCCTATTCAATGGGCTGTTATCAACGGTGAGGAGAAGTCCGGCGTAACCATAATGCAAATGGCGGCGGGCTTGGATACAGGGGACATGCTGCTAAAGGCAGAAGCTTCCATTAAAATTGAGGAGACAGCGGGCGAGCTGCACGACAGACTCTCAATTATAGGCGCAGAGCTGCTCTGTCAGGCACTGGATTTGCTGCCTCAGGGCAGGCTTACAGCCGAGCCTCAGTGTGAGGAGCTATCCTGTTATGCCGCTATGCTGGATAAAAGCCTGTGTCAAATAGAGTGGCAGCTCCCCGCACCCCAGCTTCACAACAAGATAAGGGGGCTTTCCCCTTGGCCTATTGCCGTAAGCACATTAGATGGCAAAAGGGTTAAAATACACCGTTCCGCCCTCTCAGACCTAAGCGGCGGCGAGGCGGGGGAGATAATCAGCCTTAGCCCATTAACCGTGGCCTGCGGCCAAAGCACCGCATTGAGCATACTTGAAATACAGGCCGAGGGCGGCAAAAAGCTAAAGGCAGAGGAATTTGTAAGAGGCAAAAGGCTAAATTTAGGGCAAAAGCTGCGCTAGAAGCAAGAGGCAAGAGGCAAGAGGTAAGAAGTAAGAAGTAAGAAATTGCCCAGTCGCCGCTCCCGATATAATTAAAAATTTGCGCAGCAAATCACCTTAATTTTCAACTTTCCATTTTCAAATTTCAATTAAAAAAAGGTCGTGAAATATTGAAAAAGCTCACATTAATCATAGCGGCGGCACTGCTGCTTTTGCTCTGCTCCTGCGATAAATGGGATTTTACCAACCCTGAAAATCTCTCTTCACTGCCGGAAGAGCTTACATTTTTTCAGTCTATTGTAACCATTGATAATGTACTGTATCACACCGACACAACAGATGGCAGCACAGGCAAGGTTACGGTTTTAAGATGCATGGATGCCGATGTTACAACCACAGAGATAGGCAGGCTTAGGGGGGTAAACTTCTTTAAGTATATAGAGGGCAGTCTGGAGGCCAGCAGGGGTAAATATCTGTATTTCTTTGTTAACACAGAGGAGAGCTCAGGCAGCATTTATGCTGTGGATGTGCAAAAAAACTCCCTGTTTAGCATTGCTGCAGAGCCATGCAGCACCATGGCCATAAGGCCGCAAGAGCCCCAAATAGGCTGGGTTTTGCATGATAACATGCTAGTGCCCATAGATTTAGCCACAGCTGTGGTCAACAATGAAAATCGAATAAGCCTTTTGCAGGGCGAGAGCTCCATTTACACAGAGGAAGGCCTGTTTTTTGTGCCGGACAAGATCAGAAGAATCAAGCTTCTGCCCACAGATAAGGGCTTTACCATACAGGTTGACGAGAGCGTTTACGGGGAAGATATTAAAAGCTATAGCTATGATTTGGATACAGGAGCAATTTTAAATTGAAAATTAAAAATTGAAAGTTGAAAATTATGGTGATTTGCTGCGCAAATTTTGATTAAATAGCAAATTCAAGCTTAATTTATAGCGGTAGTTGCGGTTGGGGGAATTCTAGCTTCTAGCCTCTGGTCACTAGTTTCTAGTGGGAGGAAACTAGAGTTTGAAAATAATACGAGAAGGGACGCAGGAAGCCCAACAAAATTTTTTTAATAATGTTTTGTGTGCGGGCTCTCTGACACATGGTGTCAAAGATGGCAAACAATAACACTAACAAAGCATCAGAGGGCAAGAGGTTTACTCTTCCTCCTGCTTTGCAATATCTTTTAAAGCATATTAATGTCTGGCTTCCTGTGGGCATTGTTGTTGCTCTTTTTCTCATTTTGGCACTGCCCTTCAGCTTAAAATGGTACTTCCCATCAAAGGACTATGCTGTGGGCGGCCTTAACACTGTGGGTAACATCTCAGGCAACACCTCTAATATAGGCATAGTTGCTCAGCAGGGGGAGTGGCTCTACTTCCGCAACGATAAGGATAACAACTGCCTTTACAAAATACGCAGAGACGGCACAGGAATACAAAAGCTCGCCAATGATAAGAACGTCTCCTGTATCAACGTGTTGGACGAATGGGTTTACTACCGCTGCCAGAGCATCTACAGGGTGCGCACAGACGGCATGGGCAGGCAGGAGCTAACCACAGACAACAGTGCCTATATCAACGTTACAGACGACGGCTGGATTTACTACACCAACTTTAACAACTGGTCCATAAGCAAGATGCAGCATGACGGCAGCTCTAATCAGGTGGTGGTAAGGGATAAGCTCTGCGAGGGCTTTAACGTCTCAAATGGCTGGATTTACGCCGTAGACGGCTCTAACCTTTACACCGAGGGCGGCAAGGGGGATAGGCACCTCTACAAGCTAAAAACAGACGGCACAGAGGTAACTCTGCTTAGCGACGACATAGTAGGCCTTATAAATGTTGTGGGAGACTGGGTTTACTACTCTGCTGAAAATGACGGCAACAGGCTTTACAAAATAAAAACAGACGGCAGCGGTAAAGAAAAGATTTTGGATTCAAGCGCACATATCTTTATTATACTTGGCGAAACTGTATATTATATAGACCTTGAAAACGGCTCGCATATCTATGCCTATAACATGCTAAGCAAAGAGAGCAAGCAAATCACCCAAGACGAGTGCGCTATCTTTAACGCGGTGCCCGGGTGGGTGTTTTACAACCGCATAGTAGACGGCGTAAGAGAGGATAGTATAATAAAAGCAGCGGTTTAATAATAACCAATAATGGCGGAGTTTACCGCCATTGTTTGTATCTGTGTTTAATTAAAATTTAAAATATATACCTTACTTTTTTTGTCGTTTTATGGTATAATTAAATGTGGCTGAACTACTACCATGTAAAATCCAAAAAACGCAGAAGGCCGCATAAAATCCCCCTCTTTGGAGGGGAAGGCTTTCGCCCTGTAGGCGGAAGACGAGGGTGGTGCTTGCGGGGGATATGCTTTGAATATGTGAAATTAGGAGCGTGGTGCTTGCTCTTTTGGCTTTTGTGCTCGCACTAAATTAAGCGTTAGTCTTAAGATTTTATCACACGTATAAACCACCCTGCCCCTGTGGGTCACCCCTCCGAGGGAGGGGAATTGAAACGGCATTAAATAAGAGCTTTAATCACATTCTCTTACAAGAAAAAACAACACATAAATCCGCATATTTAATGCGCAAATTGGAGCAAAAAATGGATAACGAAAAACAATTTATAATAGGCAAAAACAGTGTTACAGAGGCCTTGCGTGCAGGCAGGCCCATAGACAGTATTTTAATCTCACGCAACGCACGCCCGGGCTCTCTAAGCTCTATAATAGCCAAGGCTAAGGAGGCGGGCGTAACTGTCAAGGACGCCGCACCAATCAAGCTGGATTCCCTTTGCGGGGGCGAGAATCATCAGGGGGTCATAGCCTTTGCGGCTGTGGCAGAATACGCCTCCCTTGAGGATTTGCTGGCGTTGGCGGAAGAGAGGGGCGAGCCTCCTTTTTTAATTATAGCCGATGAAATTGAAGACCCCCACAATCTTGGGGCAATAATAAGAACAGCAGAGGCAGCAGGTGCTCACGGGATTATCATACCAAAGCGCAGGGCTGTGGGGCTGACCTACACAGTGGGCAAGGCCTCCGCAGGGGCTGTGGAGCATATCCCAGTTGCAAGGGTGAGTAACCTTGCTCAGTGTATAGACGAGCTTAAATCCAAAGGGATTTGGATTTACGGCATAGATATGGAGGGCCAGAGCTGGCATACCTGCGATTTAAAAGGCTCTGCGGCCTTTGTTATAGGCAACGAGGGGCACGGAATAAGCCGCCTGATAAAGGAAAAGTGCGATTTTACCCTCTCATTGCCCATGTTAGGCAAAGTAAACTCCCTAAACGCCTCCGTAGCAGCAGGCATAGTGCTGTATGAGGCAGTGAGGCAAAGACTAGAGGCAAGAGACAAGAAGTAAGAAGCAAGACGTTGTTGACGTAGCTGGGCTCCCTCCGAGAGGGAGCTGTCACCGCAAGGTGACTGAGGGAGGAAACGCAGGGTGAAGAAGCGGATGTTCCAAACTTGCAAAGAGTGGCATGTAAGGCCACTCAAGGCCCTATTTAACGGCTGGGCTAAGAGCCTGCGCTGCCCTCCCCGACTAGAGGCTAGAGGCCAGAAGCTAGGAGCTAGAATTTCACCAATTGCAGCTTTGCTGTATAGGCAATCTCGTCTCCTGCGCTCTTACATACCGCCAAGTCTGTGGGTGAACGAGGCGGTTGCTACTGCTCTTTAATTAAAATTTGCGCAGCAAATTAACCTTAATTTTCAACTTTCAACTTTCAATTTTCAACTTATACATTCGGTGATTAAAGATGAGCAAGGACGAAATTAAAAACCCTTATCTCTCGGGGGCTTCTCCCGACGATATGGATTATATGCTTATTCTGGAAGAGCAGCGTGCCAAGCGGGAGCGTGAGGAGCTGCGTCCGGGTAAGCAGGCTATGGAGTTCAGCCGTTCTCTGCTGGGCTTGCCTGAGCTGCACCGTCCGCCCAAAAGGGATAACCGCTTTAAGCTGGATATAGTCAAGGATGTCAAGCAAAACGTTGATATAAGCCACCTGAATAAGGATGAGGATAAATACAGCCGCAACTACAGGCCAAAGCCTGAAAAAAGCGACAGCCGCCGCATGTATGAGGCTCTTTCAGAAAAGGACAAGGTAAGCCCCGAGGATGTGCGGAGTCTCTACTCCGGCGATTATAAACGGCGTCTGCCGGAGCGGGCCTCTCCTGTTAAGCGGCCGGAACGCTCTGTTGAAGAGCGCAGGGCGGAGCTGGACGCTATGCTCCCCGACATGAGTGCCCACACTCTGGAGGCAATACGCAGGGAGAAGGAAAAGCCTAAGCTCCCCACAGTGCCCTCATTTATGCGGGATGGCTCAATGCCAGCGGCTCAGGCCGAGCCGCCTTCCGACATGCTGGAGGACTTCCCCCTTCCCACGGCCTTAAAAACGCAGAATCTGCCCCCGGGCTTTGAATACAGGACACGCTACATGCACCAAACCTTGAATCCTGAGGAGGAGAGGTACAGGCCACCGGAACGGGCGGGCTTTGGCGGCAACAGCGCACGTCCACCGAATTTTGAGAGCGAAACTCAGGTTTGGAGCAACAGGGTTGACGAGGAGCTGTTCGCACCCATAGAGCAAAAGTTCCAGTCAATAGTACCCATGAGGCCGCCCAAGGCCAACAAACCCGCAAAAAAGCTGCTTCCCAATGGGGTTTATCAAAAATCCATAGAGGAAGAGGTAGGCGCAAGGCCAAGGCCTAAAACTAAGCAGGAGCTAATGGCAGAGGCACACGCACAAAAGAGAAAGAACAGAGAAGAGAGGCGCAACACAATGAGAGCTCAGTCACCAATTCCATCAGATAACGCCGCCAAAAGGGCATACAGAACAGGCCGCACAAATGCGGATATTCTTGCTGCCCGTCAGGCGGAGGCAGAGCGCATTGCAGCCGAGGACTTGGCCAAAAAGCACGCCGAAATTGCCCGCGCTCTCTCTATCATGGAGCAGGTGGGAAGCGGAAACGCAGCGGAGGTGCAGCCCGAATCGGCAGAAGCTCCCACTGCTGCTGCAAACGAGCCCAGCTTTATTGAAAGCTTTGACGCAGAGTATGAGGCTGCTCAGGCAGTTCAAGTGCAGCCTGCTGCTCCAATTGCGCCAATTGAGGAAGAGTTGGATGCAGATGAGGAGCATTTTAACAGCATGGGCGGCAGGTTTGACCGCCGCAAATCCACCTATTCCTACCTCTTTGATGAATCTCAGCCTATGCCGGATACCTTTTCTGACTATGCCAAAATCCGCACCCATGAACATATGCAGGAGCAGGCTCAGGAGAGCAGCTCTCCCTATGGCTATTTGTACATGGATGATGAGGAGATTAACAGACAAACCGGCTTTGCCGCAGAGGAATTAACTGTTGAGGACGAGCCCAACGGCTCTGTTCCGCCCTCCCTCTATGTCCGTGGGGGCATGAGCCCCATTACAGAGGAGCTGGACGCAGAGGACGAAGCACCCTCCTTGCGTCACGGCGCAAAAAAGCAGGGCGGCTTTGGCCGCATAGCGGAGGAAGACGAAAATATAATACCGGAGTTCCCTGAAAATACAGAGGCTCCCCCATATCCCGAGGATACAGGGGAGGCTCTTGCGGAAACGCAGGAGGACTCCGTTCCATTTGGTGAGCACTTGAAGAGCTTCTTCAAGCTTTTAAGTGAAACCGCAGTTTCCGCAGTACAACAGCTCAAGCTATCTGTTAACAAACCCGATTTTAGCAGGGAGTATGAGCAAAGCTCTCAGGGCGAGGCAGTTCGGGAGGAGCTTTATGATAAGCTTAGCGGCAGTATATTTAAGATGATTTCTATCTTTGCCGCTTTTCTTATTCTGGCCGTTCCCGAATTGCTGCTTGCCTGCGGAGTGCACATTAGTGCCTTTTCCTCGGACATGCCCGTGGTGTATTACGGCATTTGCCTTATTGTCACCATTTATACGCTTATAATTTGCCACAAGAGCATTTTAGGTGGCCTAAAGGGGCTGTTTAAGGGCAGAATAAGCGGCGATTTTACCTATGGCTTTGCTACTATTGCCATACTGCTGCAAAATGTCGCCATGATGTTTAGTGAGGGGCAAACCTTTACCCGCTCTTACACGCTTATCTTGGTTATAGCCTTCTTCTTAAACGAGCTTGGCCGCTTTTTGCACACTGTGCGCTTGGGCAGAAACTTCTCCTTTGTCACAGGCAAGAGCAAAAAGGGTGCAATGATATTGGCCGACGCAGAGGGCGAGCAGCTCTCGGCAGTTTTGGGCAAGAGGGATACCAGAACCTCACTTTTCGTTAAAGCGGGCTTTTTTAGCGGCTTTTTGGGCTTTAGCTATGAGGATGACCCCAGCGAATTTACAGCAAAAAAGACAGCTCCCTTCCTTGCAGCGGCCTCAATATTAATTGCAGCGGCCGCAGGCTTTTTAGGCGGCAGCTTTTTCACAGGGGTTGGAGCTCTTGCCGCAGCTGCTGTTATCAGTCTGCCTCTAATGCGCAGCATATCCGTCAATGTGCCCCTTGCAAAAAGCACAAAAAAGCTGCTCAAAAAGGGCGTTATGCTCTCCGGCTGGGCGGCTGTAGATGAATTTAGCGAGGTAAATGTGCTGACTATAGAAGAAAATCAGCTCTTCCCCGCCTCACGGCTGGAGCTGGTGGGCGTTAAGGTGTTCAGCGAGCAGAGGATAGACAGGCTTATTTTAGAGGCGGCTGCTGTTACCATGGAGTGCGGCGGTTCAATTTCAAAGATTTTTGAGACAATAATAAAGGATGGCAAAAACAATCTGCCCCATGTGGAGCAGGTGGAATATCAGCCCGAAATGGGCTTTTGCGGCTGGGTTAACAACCGCAGAATACTGGTTGGAAACATTGATTTAATGCGGGAATACGGGGTTACTCCACCCAACCGCAACTATGAGAGAATTTATGAAAAAGAGGGCTCTAACCTGCTGTATCTCTCAGCAGATGGGGTGCTTTGCGCAATGTTTGTGCTTAAATATCATGCAGAGAGAGCCTCGGCTATTGCTCTGCGCAAGCTGGAACGGGCAGGGGTTAAGTTTGTTGTCCGCTCATTGGACTTTAACATAAATCCTATTATGATTTCACGAAAATTCGGCATTTCCAAGGCCTCGGTTAAGGTTTTGCCTGTATATATGAATCCTATTTACAATAAAATAGCCGGTGAAGAGAGAAGAGAAGCACCCGCCGTATTGGTGACAGGTTGCGGCCTTTCTGCCTTTGCGCTGGGACTTTTAGAGACAATCAAGCTAAAGGGCAGCATAGCCATGGCGGTTATACTGCAAACAATAGGGGTTATTTTAGGCTTTGTCTCGGTGGGCTTAATCTCCTGCCTGCTTGTGGACTTTTCCCTAAGCCCCGCATATGTGTTTATTTACGAGCTATTTTGGGCTGTTTTGGTGTTAGCTGTAGGTAGGATGAGACGGTGAATTTAATTCGTAATTCGTAATGCGTAATTATTGCTATATTAAACAAGCCCCTGCCGTTGGCGGGGCTTGTTTTTGATTATTTAGCCTTGGGGCTGAATAGCATCGCCATTCTGTGCTGATTGGAGTGGGATTTTGCGCTTATAGGGCAGCATGTCTTTTCGCAACATTGAATCTTCATTGCTTTGCTCAAATCCCTCAATAACCAAGCAATCATCTTCATAGTATGCGTTAGCTACTATGAAGGGATATAAGCGGTTACTGTTAATTTCAGAATCTTTGAACTCCTGCAAAACTTCAAAAGCGTTAGTCTCTAATATTTTCCATCTTCGTCTAATTGGGCCTACAAAAAAACTATTATCATCTAATTGAAAAAAACTCTCTGCTGTGCATCTTTCTTTTTGAATTAATTCGCCTGTTTCAATATCGTGCTTGATAAGCCAATTGGAGCTAACAAAACCTAAAACAAAGTTCTCACCAACAATTAAAGATGTAACTCTTTTTTGCTTTGAATGCCATTGCAGCTTTGCAGTGTTTATTTTATAGCAAAACAGCCCCTTATCCCAGTCTTGTATAAAAATATACTCACCATTGTTAGACACACTTACACCAAATTGGCTTTGGTATGGTTCTATTTGAGGATAACTAAAAAAGTTTGTCTCCCCATTTTTTAATATAAAAGAAATCCCTTTATCATAGTAAGAAATGGATTCATTTATAAATGTGTGGCCAACATACCGAGTAATAAATCCATGGTCAATACGTTCAACTGTTTGCATGGTCTGCCTCCAAAAATACATCTACTAGACGATAGAACTCGTCAAATGCCTCTTCTTCGGTTGCGTTAAAAAAGGATATTATTTCAGACCAATTGCGAAAAACATGAGTGTTATCTTGTAAATCATAGTATTCTTCAATAAACTGCTGAAAGCCATGCAAGAAAACAGGATTCGTTCCCGAATATTCATACATACAATGTATATAGCCGTAAACAAAGTTTAGCAATTTCTCCAACGATTTGCGGCCAATGTAAACACCAGGCCTTTTGTGCAGTTCCTCCAACAGATTTTTTAACTTATCATCCATTATGGTTGCCTCCCAATAGCTTGAAATATTTTTAATTAAATTCGCACAGCAAATTAACTGCCGGCGGGGCTTTGCTCTGATAAGAGCAAAGTTACATATATATTATACAGCAAAACCGCCGATTTTGCAAGAGGTTCAGGTGGTTTTTGCTTTGTGCATGGCAATGCTTCTATTTGAACCAATAATCATACAATAGTCGCATAACGGTTGACAAATAGGCAAAAATAGAGTATAATGATAACAATAAAAAGTATGGGAGTGCTTATGTATGAATACCGGAGTAAATGATGTTAGAGTAACGGTTAGAGTTGATAAAAGCTTGAAAGAAAGTGCAGACAATTTATTTGAACGCTTGGGTCTTAATATGACAACGGCTTTGAATGTCTTTTTACGCAAAGCAGTAGATGAGAACGCCATACCTTTCCCTGTCAGCGTTAAAGCTGCGAGCTTTGGCACAGGCTATTCTGCCAATGATGTTAGCACTGCCTTTGCGGGCACTGTTCAGCAGGAAGTAGGCCGCAGTAAGGAGCAAGGGC
Organism: Oscillospiraceae bacterium; assembly: GCA_031269595.1. GTDB lineage: Bacteria > Bacillota > Clostridia > Oscillospirales > Acutalibacteraceae > JAISYX01. Next base: position 34,683 of record JAISYX010000035.1, on the reverse strand, counting down.
TTCCTATTGCCCGTTATGACACAAAAACCCGCCGTGCCTATTTAGAAAAAGCCGATGGCTCAAGGGAGTATGTTGATGAAAAATAGGCCTACTGTGCTTGCTTTTGCAGGGCCAAACGGTTCAGGAAAAAGCACTGTTACACGCAGTTTGCCTGTGTTAGGAACATATGTCAACGCCGATGATTTAAAAGCGAAATACAAGCTTTCTGATTTAGAGGCGGCACAGCAATCAGAAGCTATCCGCAACGAGCTTTTGAATAGGCAGGCTGACTTTTCCTTTGAAACCGTGCTGTCTACCGACCGTAATCTGTTGCTTCTCAAAAAGGCAAAAGAAAAAGGATATGATGTGCAGTGCATTTATATTTTGACCTGCGATGAAAACATAAACGTGGCAAGGGTTAGGGCGAGGGTTGTGCAGGGTGGACACAGTGTGCCGGAGGATAAAATCCGCAGTCGCTACCATCGTGCGCTTGCGTTGCTTACTGATTTGATTGAGGTTTGCGATAAAATTTTAATTTATGATAATTCAGTCACGCCAACGCTGATTTTTAAAAAAGAAAACGGAGTTCCTGAGTGTTACCCAAACGAGCTTTGGCCAGAAGATAAGCTAAAAGCGTTGTTGGAAGTATAAACAACTCATTATAAAGCTGCCCTCACAAACACAAAAATCCGTGAGGGCAGCTTTTTCTACTATTCAATTAAATTTGCGCAGCAAATCAACCTTAATTATACATTATACATTATTCAAACGCTTTCGCCTAACTCCTAAAACAACCAGCACAGGAGCAAGCAAACATATCACCGCAAACAGCAGCATGATAGGCAAACTGTCGCCTGTATTAGGGATAATCGGGTCTGTTGATTCCTCAGAGCTGCCGCCGCTGTCTGTGGCGTATTCCCAGCTTAGATAGGGCGTAATAATGCTGCCGTTCTTCTCCTTGCCGTCATCGCCTGAGATATAGCTGATTTTTGCTCCGTATTCAGGGCTGTCGTCATTAGTTGGGTATTTGTGAATGCCTTCGATTTTCCTGTACTCCTCCTTGAGAATAATGGGAATCTCCAAGCTAACCCTCTCGCCCTTATATCTGCCTATAGTGCCGATAAACCAGCTTACAATCTCCTGCCCGTCGGCCGCCGCTGAAATGCTCACGTCGTCGGGAATCTCCCAATTGGGGTCTATTGTGAAGTATTTGCTTATCTTATCGGTTAAAACTGTGTCTGTGCCGCCTGCGCCTGCGGCAAGAGCCTTGCCAAACGCCTCATTAAGAGCCGCAATGCTGCCCTTGGAGGAGGGGACATCATAAAAATTATCGCTGTCTGTGGCCATGCGCTCCAAAAGAGCTATGGCGTTGGCGTTCCCGTTCATAAGTGATACGGTTACCAGCTCTGCTCCCATGCCCATCACGCCGTTTTCTATATATTTAGGGGTAATATCATGCCTTTGATAAAGGCCGCTTATGGCAGTCCAAAAGCCGGTATAATCCGAGTATTTTTGCCCCTCAGGGGTCTTAATTGCCTCTGAGAGCTGCTCTATATTTGGATACCCCGTAGGAGCTGTTCCGTAGTTGGCAGACTGATAGAAGGCCGAGGGCTTGTCGTTGTAGGCCCAGTTACCTGTGTGTGCGTCGTTAAGAGGACGGGCATAATCCGTTGTAGTGCCAGGATATGGTATGCCGTCTGAGACAAACACTACCAGTGCCTTTTTCTTGTCCTTATCCGCCTGAGGCCGCTCATAAAGCAGATTATAGGCAACGCTAAGGCCGTACATATAATCGGTGTTGCCTGTAGTTACCAAGCTTTGCAGCTTTGAATCCAGTGCGTTTGTGTCTCTTGTCCAGCTTACAAAGGTGCGTGTAGTATCCACATCATAGCCGCCCCAATTGTAAAGTGCGCCGTAATCTCGGGTGGAGAAGGGCACTAAAGCCACCGTGTTTATCTCATTTGCGGCCACCACCGTTGAAAATAGCGAGCTTAAGGACTTCTTTGCCTCTATAAAGCGGTCGGTGCAGCCTTCGTCTGTGTCGGCGTGGTCCCACCAAGGCAGTGTGCCCAGCCAGACGTAAATCCAGCTTGTATCGGTATCCACACCGCTTTGGGCAATTTTGAACTCACTTATACGCTTAAAATTGCCCTTTGAGTCCTTTTTAAAATGATAGGGTGAAGAATCAAGAGAAAAGGCCTCCCATAAGTGAATTGGATTGGAGGCATCCAGCACCACCCATTTATCGTTAACGGGTTCCAGCACAGTGGAGTAAATAGGAATTGTGCCTGCGTTGCCTGTCTTTGTGCAGTTGAAGCCCGGGTTAAACACCACAAGGCTCTGGCTGCTTGCATCATAGAACAGAGTGTCGGTTGTGGGAGAGGGGGGAGGATTGCCGTCTGCCGTGTAAACCGTGATTGTGCCGTCGGTCTCGTTCAGTGAGGGCGGAGTTCCCGCTGCTCCTTTGGCAAACAGAACTTCGACAGCATCATCTGACACCAGCTTTTCATTAAGATAAAAATGCTCCTCATTTAAGCAGGGGCAAGCGGAATTAGGATTGCCCATAGTGGTGAGGTCTCCTAAAAAATCCATGTCCATGCTGCCGGATTTATCCAGCACAGCAATCAGGTCTATGGGTTCCATGTAGGGGTTGCCCTCAACCTCAAGGGCGATTTTGCCCTTGGCGTTGTTCTTATCCGCCCATACTGCGGATTTTTTTGATATATATACCAAATTATCGTCTGTTGCCGCAAGCACATTTGAAAAGCTTAATAGCATTATTGCAAATATACTTAAAAAGCACAGGGCTTTTTTTGCTTGTATTTTCATTGATATGAATTCCTTTCGCAAAAATCAGAATAAAATTTCTCTGCTGCTATTTTTTGCGATATTAGGCTGGAATATTCATATTGTGATAAATAATATGCCCCATCGCCAAGCTAAGTCAGCGATGGGGCAGACTTATTATAATTGATTAAAGAACATGTCTAAGCACAGCAGCATTTGAAAGTGAGCCGCTGCCGCCATAAACAAGGAAGTCTTCCTTGCCGCTAGACGTGATGGCTGTGCGGATATTTGCATTATTCAAAGTGTTTGCGAGCAGGAACAGCGGTGCGCCTATCTTCGCAGAATAGGCTGAACCCGCCAGTGCGTCAGGGAAGTTTGTGCCTGTTGTTATGGTAATAGTATCACCTGTGAAAATATCCTTATATGCGTTGTAGATGTTGAGGGCTGTCTCGTATCTATTGCCGCCGGAAATGCGGCTTACCTCTATGTTTTTATCCTCAAGTGCCTTTTTTACCTCATCGCTTACACTGCTGCTGCCGCCGAGGATTACCACATTTTTGATGCCATTCTCTTCTATGAAATTGAGAGTTTCTTCTCTAACATTCTTGTCCTTTGAGTTAGTGAAAAGTATGGGCTGACCCAGAATGCCCGACACAGGTGCACCTGCTAGGGCATCAGGATAGTTGTTGCCGTCTGCTAGGAAGACTGTGTCAAACTCGGTGTTTTCATACAAAGCAGTTGCAATGTCAACTGCTGTTTCGTAGCGATTACCGCCGCTGCGGCGTTCTACGTCTAAGCCTTGAGCTTTCAAGGCCTCTTCTATGTCTGTGCTTACCGTGCCTGTGCCGCCTAAGATTATAACATTCTTTGCTTTTAAGTCCTTGATTGTATTCAAAACATCGTCTTCAAGGCCTGTTGGGAGGTTTGAGGTGAGCAGCAGGGGTGCGTCAAGTGCTGCGGAGAGTGAGCCGCCTGCAAGGGCATCGGCGAAGCCACGGCCGCTGGTTAGGATTACTGTTTCTGCGCCTGTTGGCCAACCTTGGGTTGCTATGTTTAGGGCTGTTTCGGTGCGAGAACTGCCTGAGAATCGGGTAGCATTTTCATTGAAAATCTCAGAAGAATTTTTTTGTGGCTGATACTCTACATAAGTGCCTTTTTTCTTAAAATTATCAATAATTTGCATAGAAGTGGAATTTTCATTTACATCAATGTAGTTGTTGCTTAAATAGAGATCATTTAAATCTGTAAGTTTAGCAATAGAGCTTATATCTCTTATTTTATTATTTGCTAAAGCAAGTATAATCAATCTTGAAAAGTTAGACACAAAGCTTATATCGCTGATTTGGTTGTTATCTAAATTAAGATAAGCTAAGTCTGTAAGGTTGGCCAATGGGCTTATGTCTCTGATTTTATTATTAGCCAAAAAAAGGGATGATAAATTTGTGAGATTAGACAGTGGGCTTGTGTCTGTAATTTGATTGTCGCTTAAGATAAGGTTTTCCAACTTTGTAAGGCCAGCAATCGGAGTTATATCATTTATTTGATTATCATTTAAAGTAAGCCAACTCAAGTTTGCAAAGTTAGACAAGGGTGCTATATCGCTGATTTGATTATGACCTAAATCAAGGTCGGTTAAATTGCCTACAAAGTTAATCAATGGACTTATGTCGCTGATTTGAGTGTTGGTTAACCCGAGCTGCTCTAATCTTGGTAGATTTGCCAGTGGGCTTATGTCTCTGATTTGGTTACCACCTAGACCAATAGAGGCCAAATTCATAAGGTTAGCAATCTGAGGCGTTATGTCGCTGATTTGGTTCTCTTCTAAACTAACTGCAATCAAGTTTGTAATGCTGGCCAATGGACTTATATCACTAATTTGGTTCTCGTGTAAATAAAGCCATTCCAAATTTACAAGATTGGCAAGTGGACTTATATCAGTAATTTTATTTGAGCTTAAATTAAGGTTTGTTACATTCACCAGATATTGCAACCCATCAATATTTACAATATCTTCTTCACAAAGATTAATATCATTTTTAACTCCTGCCATCTCACTCTGAGTAATCTTACCATCTCCGTTAATATCTACGCCATATCTAATCAACTCCGCTTTCAAATTAGCATCAGGGAAGTTAATCACATCATCAGGTGCAGCATACACTGCAAATGGCACACCCGAAGCAAGAACCGCACAAACAAGCAAAGTGCTTAATACACGTTTAAGCTTGTACCCCCCCTGTGATTTTTACTCACTTTTGCATTTTTGACATTTTTCATTACTTTTTACTCCTTTAATTTTAAAATTTGCTAACATCTGCCTTCACATTATTAATATCATATTTCATAGAAAAAAGCAAGCTTTATGACAAAATAAAACAACTTGCCATAGCAAAAAACGCCTAACAGCGCAGGCTTGACAAGTTGTACAATAAAAACAGGAGGTGCATGATAATGATTGCAGTCAACTATTCAACCGCAAGGGAGCATTTTAAGACTTATTGCGATTCTGCCGCTCAGGATTTTGAAACCGTGATTATCACCCGCAAAACGGGCGAAAACGTGGTAATGATGTCCGAGGCCGAGTATAACAATCTAATGGAAAACCTATATGTTCGCAGAAGCAGCGAAAACTACAACCGTTTATTGGAATCCGTCGCCCAGCTTAAAGCAGGCAAAGGGGAGGTTCATGAGCTAATAGAGGTTGATGAATAAAACTTTTAACTTTCCATTTTCAACTTTCAACTTACTGACCTACCCCAACGCCACATCAAGCACCATCATAATCAAAAATCCGCCCATAACCCCCAGCGTGCCTACGTTTGAGTGCTCGCCAAGGTGCGCTTCGGGGATTAGCTCCTCTACCACTACATAAATCATTGCGCCGGCGGCAAAGGCCAGCAGCCAAGGCATTATCGGGGCAATCAAGCCCGCCAAAAGAAAGGTTATTATGCCCGCCACAGGCTCAACCGCACCGGAAGCACAGCCCCACAGCAGCGACTTGCCACGGGAGAGCCCCTCCTGTCTAAGTGGCAGTGAGACAGCCGCACCCTCTGGGAAGTTCTGTATGCCTATGCCCAGTGCCAGTGCTACTGCCGAGGCATAAAGTCCTGTCTCTCCCGTGCGGTTAGCCGCCAAGGCAAAGGCGAGGCCGACCGCCATGCCCTCGGGTATGTTGTGCAGAGTAACCGCTGAGACAAGCAGCGTTGTGCGTTTTGCATGGGTCACAGGACCCTCTTGAACCCCCGTCTTCGGGTGAAAATGGGGTATGATTTTATCTAATCCTAACAAAAAAAGGCCGCCTAAAACAAAGCCTGCAGCAGCGGGTATCCACCCTGCCATGCCCGCTGCCTCCGCCTCCTCTATGGCGGGGATAAGTAAACTCCAAACGCTTGCGGCTATCATAACTCCCGCCGCAAAGCCTAGGAATATTTTTTGCGCCTTTTCTCCCGATTCCTTTTTAAACACCAGCACCGTTCCTGCGCCTGCGCAGGTCATAAAGAAAATAAAGCCAAGTCCGCTTAAAGCCCATAATAATCCACCCATTCCTTAAACACCGTGTATTAGAGAAGCGACGCCCAACCCAACCTTATAATAAATGGCTGTTGTGCCTGCTCTCTATCTTTCATATTATTTTCACTTCTTCGTTTTACTGGGAGGCCTCCACAGCTTCCCTTATATATCTTACGCCGATAAGCTCGATTGGGTACTCATTTTTTGCCAGTGACTTTAAATTATTTTTTGGGAGGATGCACCGCTTAAAGCCTAAGCGGAACGCCTCCCTTATTCTATCCTCTGCGTGGGTTACAGAGCGTATCTCCCCCGCAAGGCCTATTTCGCCAAAGGCGATTACATCGTCGCCTACAGGCTTATCCTTAAGGCTGGAGACAAGAGCCAGAGCAACGGCTAAATCGGCGGCGGGTTCGTCCAATCTTAGGCCGCCTACCACGTTAAGATAGGCATCCATATTGGCAAAGTAAAAGCCTGCACGCTTTTCCAGCACGGCCAGCAGCATACCCATGCGGTTATAGTCAAAGCCCGTGGCTGTGCGGCGTGGGTTGCCAAAGCCCGTAGCTGTGGCCAAGCCCTGAACCTCCGCCAAAATGGGGCGGCTGCCCTCCATAACACAGGCAATGCATGTACCTGAGACATTGTGCGGTCGGCCTGAAATAAGCATGAGTGAGGGGTTCCCCACCTGAGTTAGGCCTGTATCACGCATTTCAAATATGCCCATCTCATTGGTTGAGCCGTAGCGGTTTTTAACCGCCCTTAAAATGCGGTAGGAGGTGTTCCTGTCCCCCTCAAAATAGAGCACAGCATCCACAATATGCTCCATAACTTTAGGCCCTGCTATAGCTCCGTCCTTGTTGACATGCCCCACAATAAACACGGGGATTTCCAGCATTTTGGCACAGCGCATAATCATATTGGTGCACTCCCGCACCTGAGTAACACTGCCTGTGGAGGAGTTAAGCTCCCTGAAATTCATGGTTTGTATAGAATCAATTATGACCAAATCCGGCTTTAGCTGCCGCATTTGCTCTATGGTAAGCTCTATGTCGGTCTCAGTTAATATGTAAAGGCTGTCGCTTTCAACGCCCAGACGCTCCGCACGCAGCTTAATCTGCCTGCCGGATTCCTCCCCTGAGACATACAGGATTTTCATATCCATGCCCAAAGCTGTGCAGATTTGCAGCAAAATGGTAGATTTGCCTATGCCAGGGTCTCCGCTCATGAGTATAAGCGAGCCCTTGACTATGCCTCCGCCAAGAACCCTGTCAAACTCCTCCATGCCTGTGTGATAGCGGATTTCGCTGTCAAGGTCAATTTGGCCTATAGGCACAGCTCTGCTGCTGCCCTCACGCACGGCTGTGCGTATTATTTTAGAGTTGCTGCTCTGGGGTATTTCCTGCGCACCCTCCTCAGGGAAGGTGTTCCAGCCGCCGCAGCCCGGGCATTTGCCCATCCATTTGGAGGCCTCAAAGCCGCACTGGGCACAGGTAAATATTGTTCTTGCTTTGGGTGACATGTTTTGTTCCTCACTTTTTTCTACTCTACAACTATTGTACTAAATGTATTGAATTATGTCAATGCGAATTTAGATGTTAGATGTTAGATGTTAGGTGTTAGATTATAGATAACAATTGCGGTAACTTGCTGTACAGATTTAAATTAAAAGTGTAGGGACGCATTGCATTCATCTGCAGACTGGGCGGCATGTGTGGGAGCGGATGACTGATTGCCTTTATTAGTATCACTTTACGTGCGTCATTGCGAGCACCGCTGAGCTTGAGTTTACCACACTGTTACACGTGCGAAGCAATCCAGTGAACTTAAGCCCTTGGCTGTGGGTGAACGTCTGGCCTTGCTCCACTGGATTACTTCGCACACCACACCTTATGTTTGTTGCAGTTTGGTTGCGTGCTCGCAATGACGCAGCTTTTACGGTTTTATATTTGCTTAGCGCACTGCTGTAGCTTCACTTATTTTTTAATAATTCCAAAAAAATTAAATTTACCTATTGACATGCTGTGCGCAACACTGTATAATGAAATTAACGATAAGGTGTGAGGTGGTGGTGACTGTGGAAAAAGATGAACTTGTCTCGGGATTTCTCTTAGAGCTACGCAGGGGAACGGTTATTTTGTGTGTACTGGCAAAGCTGAAAGAGCCCACTTACGGTTACAGTCTAATTGCCGATTTATCTGAGACAGGAGTAGCCATTGAGGCAAACACGCTGTATCCGCTCCTGCGGCGGCTGGAGGGTCAGGGCTTGCTTGAGAGCTCCTGGAACACTCAGGGCGCAAAGCCGCGTAAATATTACACAACTACCGCTTTGGGCAAAGAGGTTTTGGCTGTGTTAAAAAAGCATTGGGAGAATACCGCACAGAGCATGAATAAAATTTTGGAGGATTCAGACTTATGAAAAACGATTTAATAGAGCGTTATATCTACGCTGTCACCCGCCATTTGCCGCTTAAAATGCGGTCTGATGTGGCAAAGGAGCTAGATAGCTTAATTGCCGATATGCTGGCTGAACGCTGCGGGGATATTCAGCCCGCAGAAAAGGACATACGTGTTGTTTTAACCAAGCTTGGCACACCTGAGGAGCTGGCTGCAAAATACAGCGGCGATGAAAATCGTGCATTTATCAGCGGCACATATTTTCTTGTGTATAAGCGAATTTTAAAAATTGTTTTGCCTATTGCATCGGCTGGCATTGCATTTGCAAGCATATTGACACTTGGTCTGGAATGGGATGCCACGCTAAATCCTTATGCACTGTTCGGCAAAGCCGTGGGGCAAATATTTGGCGGGATAGTTGGCGGCGTGATTCAGGCGTTTGCGATAATCACCGTTATTTTTGCTCTATTGGAGCGCAAAAAGGTTGTGTTTAATGATGGCGATGCTCTTTCTAATTTGCCGCCTGTTCCAAAGGCAAAGGCGCAAATAAAGCCGTCTGAGCCTATTGCCGGCATGATATGGTGTGTTATTGCGGCGGTTTTCTTTCTTGGCTTCCCGCAGCTTGCGGGCGCATGGACAGAAAGTACAGGCTGGGTTCCTATTTTTGTTCCCTCTGTTATTCGCAGCTTTTGGTTTTTTATTGTCCTTTGGGCAGTGCTGGGAATTACCAGAGAATCGGTAAAGCTTATAGAGGGGCAGTACACCAAACGCTTGGCGGTTGTTGCGATTTTTTGCGATGTTCTAACCGCAATAAGCGCAGCAGTTGTATTTTTGAACGGGAAAATCATGAATCCTGAATTTGTAAGCAACATAACGGAATTGTTAGTAGGCGAAGGCGGAGATGCGATTTCTGTGCTGTTTGTGAATTTTAATTTGTTCCTTTTGGGCATAGTCTTTTTCGCACTTATTTTGGATTTAACAACTACGACGGTAAAGGCATGGAAGTATAGCAAAAATTAATATAAGCATAAAATAACACAGCCCGATTGAAATTAATTCAATCGGGCTGTTGTTTGGTAAACGGTTATGAACTATTTTAATTTAAATTTGCGCAGCAAATCACCTTTAATTACGAATTACGAATTATGCATTACGAATTAAAAAACCCCTAAGTGCTCCAGCAAAATTTTAACACCTATCAAAATCAGCACCGCCCCGCCTGTAACTGTGGCGGGCTTTTGATATTTTGCGCCGAATTTATTGCCTATCAGCACACCCAAGGCCGAAATAACAAAGGTAACTATGCCTATAACAGAAACCGAGAGCAGCATATTAACCTTTAAAAACGCCAGAGTTATGCCCACTGCCAGCGCATCTATGCTGGTTGCTATAGCCATGACTGTAAGCTCCTTAAGGTTAAGCCTTTCTTCGCAGGAGTTCGCAGCTGCTGCCTCGTCCTCGCCTTTGAGGGCGTCCCAAATCATTTTGGCCCCCAGCGCAAGCAGCAGGCCAAAGACTATCCAGTGGTCTACGGCGACTATATACGTTTTTAGACTGTTGCCTAAAAACCAGCCTATAAGCGGCATAATCGCTTGAAAAGCCCCAAAAAAGCCCGCTATGATAAGCATATTCTTATAGTTGATTTTTTTTGAGCAAAGCCCCTTGCAGACTGCCACAGAAAATGCATCCATAGCAAGTGCTACAGAGAGCATAAGAAGTTCGAGAAAACCCATGCTATTCCTCCCAATATTAAGCTATACAGCTGTGAACTGCACGCTATTTTTAACTTTATTATTATATGAATCAATGCAATATGCCAGAACCGTATAGCTCCCTGCCTCTGTGGGCGTGTAGGTAAAGCTGTTTTTGCCTGAGTATACCTCTTTATAATAAACCTTGCCGCCCCTTAGCACATAGAATGCCCATTTTTTAGGCTCACTGCCGCCAGTTGTTACAGCAGTACAGCTTATTGAGTTGCCCGCCTGCTGTGCACCGGATATGCTTATGCTGCTGATTTGGAATTCGGGTACGATTGCTTTAAATCTAGCCTCAAGTATCCTTGCCTCAGTAACAGTGAAGGGATATGACGCTCCCGCATTGGAGATTTTGCTGCCGTTTTCATACCAGCCCTCGAAGGTATAGCCGGAGTTTGGAGCGGCTGTTAGGGTGACATTTGCACCTAAAATATAGCTGCCGCTGCCTATAACTGTGCCGCCTGTTGCTGCTGTGGCTGTGATGGTGTAGATTGATGAATCCAAACTGTCCCTAATAGCGGTGACAAGGGGCTGGCCAGGTGCATTATCCTCACTATTTTCCCATGCGAAAATGCCGCCCAAGCCTTTTTCTTTCACATAATTTGCAAATTCACCCACACTTCGCTCTGAAATATAAGAGACCGCAAATGTGCCTGTGCTCTTATTAACCAAATAAGAAGCTTTGGCTGTCTCATCGAACATGACATCATAATTCCCTGAGGCGATCATTTGCTGTACCTGCAAGGTTCTTGCACGCTTTATGTCATAATCAGCATCTTCCGGCTCTTCAAAATTCAAGCCTGAGAACTGAACTCCAAAAAGCAGCTTTGATGGGGGAATTCCTGCTTCCAAATGTTTATCTATGGCATAATCCAAGGAATATCCTGATGTTGCAAGGTCGGACATATAGAGGTTGGCGTCATGCCCGGGTTCCGCTGTAGGTCCGGGGAAGTTGTAGGTGGCATACTTGAGTTGGTCAACCAGATTGTATGTCATTACATTAAAGTGGTCAACGTATTTATTCATTTCAGTGAGGTCATACCTATCGAACCACCAGTCGGTACATCCGGTATCAACACTGACAAGCTTATCTTCGCCTAAAGTTTCTTTTAACGTCTTGACCAACAGTGTAAAAAGCTCTTTCTCATCAGGCATGGGTACTTCCCAGTCAATATCTACGCCATCCAATCCATTGGCATTTATGAAATCTTTAACGGTGTTGGCAAAGAATTGATGCTTTGCCACATCCATTCCTAAAACGCTAAAATCTAACGTCTCCCATGTAACCCAAGGCATTGTGGTTTCGCTTCCGCCAATAGTAACCACAACCTTGAGGTTGGTATTTTGACTTTTCAGGGCAACAATCTGGCGGATACGAGCTATCTCTTCAGGGAGGCAGTCGATTTTATAGTTGCCTTGTGAAACTCCTGCAAGCCAGGAGCAACCATAGTATATAATGTCAACCTTGTTGGGATCTGGTATTGTCCATTTTTCAAAGTTAATAAACACTGCGGATAGGAGACGTTCAGGCGGTGTTGGAATAAATCTAGCCTCAAGTATCCTTGCCTCAGTAACAGTGAAGGGATATGACGCTCCCGCATTGGAGATTTTGCTGCCGTTTTCATACCAGCCCTCGAAGGTATAGCCGGAGTTTGGTGCGGCGGTTAAGGTGACATTTGCGCCGCTTACGTAGCTGCCGCTGCCTGTAACTGTGCCGCCTGTGGCTGCTGTGGCTGTGATGGTGTAGGTTGTATTCAACGAATCCCAAACAGCCTTTGCAAGAGTATTCTCGGCATCATCGTAAAAATATTGCCAATACATAATCCCGCCCAAATTCTGCTCTATTACGTAATCTGCGTTGGCCTTTATTGCACGGGGGCTTAGGTAGGTTGTATCAAATTTTCCGTCCTTTTCTAAATAAGAGGCCTGCGCAGCATCGTCCCAGCGGTAGATATATTCGCCGGAGCTTATCATGCTTTTAATCTGCTCATAGGTATAGGTTATACTGTTATTTTTATCATACGCATAAAGCCCGTCAAATCGCAGACCCATCATAATTTTGTCTCTTGGAACGCCGTATTGATTGATATACCTTTGTACACACTCAGCATTAGAATAAGAGCTATGCTGGGGAGAGGGATACAGGTTGTTATCGTGCACACCGTTGGGCGTATTTTGTTGGTAGGGCGGAGCGTTGATACCCGGCTGGCAATAGCAATAGGTCATCACGTTAAACCAGTCAACGTACAAGAGCATGTCTTGCAAATCAAACCATTGCAGATAGTCATCGCCTATGCTGGTGGCCACGGTAAGGAGCTTATCACCGCCCAGTGCCGCCCTTGTCTCCCTGACCAAGGCCGCATATCCCGCACGCTCGGCGGCGTTTAAGGGCATTTCAAAGTCAAAATCGAAGCCGTCAAAATGATAGCCTTCCATCAAATTAACGCATTCCTGAATAAATTGCGCTCTTAATGCGGGGGAGGTGAACATTACATTGAAGGACGGAGGATCATTCTCTCCCCAGTGCGCAGCACCAATGCTGACTAAAACCTCCAATTCCGGATTTTGATTCTTTAGAGCCACGAGTGCTGAAAGATAATCCTTATTTGGCATCCAATATTTTAGTAAGCTTGGATTTTGCGGATCTGTATTGTAAGTTGCCGCTTGATAAAGAATGGTGTCTACAATGCCGGGGTCAGGAAGATCATTTAAAGGCTGATTCCAATCACCCAACACATAGGCTACTGTCCTTTTTTTGGAGGATGCGGATACCTCAATAAATCTAGTCTCAAGTATCCTTGCCTCAGTCACGGTGAAGGGATATGACGCTCCCGCATTGAGGATTTTGCTGCCGTTTTCATACCAGCCGTCAAATGTATAGCCTGAGTTTGCTGTGGCGGTTAGGGTTATCTGTGCCCCGTTTGTATATGTTCCTGCGCCGTAAACAGAGCCGTTTTCTTTAGCGGAGGCAATAATTGCGGAGGTATTTGGGCGGGTGTAGTATGGGTCGGAGATAGCCTCCCCGTTGGTAAAGCCTATGTTGTCAAAGTAGAGACCGCCCTTATAGTCTGTTTGGTCTCCAAAAACAGCCATAGTTATTACAACATCCCTTTCGCCTGTCTGGTTAATATTTAGTCCGTTAGATGTCATTGGTACGCATATGCTGTATTTTTTAAATTTTCCATCAGCGGTAAGTGTGCCCTCGGTCAATCTCAGATTTATCGAATCCAGCCAGAAGGTTTCAAGATTTGAGCCTTTGATAAGTATCGGCAGCAGCTCAATGCCTCCGGTTTGTGTTTTGTTTGCATCTACATAAAAATCAAAATACAGATGGCTGCGGCCGTTTATAGGGGTGTGCCATGATTCCCCGTCTTCTCCATTCCAGAGATAAGGCATTCTGTCCCCGTCTCCTGCCTCCCACTGTTCAGCAATAGTTTCCATGCTCCAGCCATAGTTAAGCTTTAATGCGTTTGACTCAACCTTTGCCTGTGTAAGCTTTTGATAAAAGCTTACACCATGTATACGCCAACCCTCGGTATTATCTGATTGTTCGAAGCGATATGGAAAATCCCTTATCTGCCCATATTTCAAAGGCTCATCTAACGTCCACGCCGGAGGCGTATACGGAATGCCTTTTATCCTTGCACGGTACAGGTTACCGGCATAAGTCAACTGGCTTTCCGGCCAATAGGGAACGCCATGGTCGTTGAGGGAATCAGGTGGAAGCGGCGTATTTTCGACTGTCTCGACAACCTTGCTTCCATCCCATTCACAAGTGTTGTAATTAAAAGCTGCCAGAGGGTTTCCACAGCGATATATGGCATGACCAATCCAGCCGATATTTTTGCTATTGCAAAAATCAATCCATTCAATTGAATTGCCAAGCTTATAGCTATCGCCTTCAGCACCGCCAAATTCCGTGCAGAAAATCGGTAGTCCGTTTGCGAGACAGCTCTCTACCCTTGATTTCAAATCCGCTATGGTTCTGCTCCCGTCGGATGTAGGATAGGCATGAACGGTATACATCACATTACTTACCCCTGCAAGCGGGCTTGCTATAGCTTGCTGCGGTTCACTGTCCCACTGGGGCGTGCCCACCAAGATGAGATTGTCCTTTGCCGCATTTCCGCTCCTTATTAGGCTGATTTTACTCTGAGCATAGCTCTTGACCTCTGCCCAGCTAACTCCGCTAGGTTCATTGCAAATTTCATATATGATGTTGGGAACATTTGGATACCTTGTTTTGAGTTCATTAAAGAAGGTGTCTGCCCCGCTGTAAAACGGGTCGTTTGGATTTCCCGGGCTCATAACAAACCAAGGACAAATCACATACATCCCGCGTTCGATTGCAGCATCTACCGCCCACCAATATTTCTCCCGCTGTGCGGCTGTCAAATTTACATTATTTGTACTTGAATAAGCCGGAAAACGTATTACATCCATCTCCCAGTCATAAGCCAGTGCATCAAAGCTGCCTTCGGTATATACACCCCAATTCCACTCGGCAAAATCGGAGCTGCTCATCCCCTTAAGCTGCACAGAGTTACCCGCTTCATCGCAAAGCTTTGTGCCTATAACTTGAAGCTTGCCATGCTTTTCAACAGGCGAAACCCAGTTGGCGGGTTTGTTGCTGTCTGTCCCTGCCGCAACCGCAACAGGCAAGCCGCTCACCAGCATTGCAACGCAAATAACCCAAGCTATTAACCTTAACAAACCTTTTCTACTCCGCTTTTTCATGACAAAGCCCTCACTTTCTATTAACAAACTCAACTCACGGTAAATGCTCTAACACATTTCAGCAAACCACTTCCTACGCCTTAGCTAAGGCGTAGGAAGCAACATATTTACCTATTCTTGCCAAGCCGGATATTATCCACATAAATCGCACCGGAGTAGCCCGTATTCAAGCCAACAGTTTGGATTCTAATCCAATTGGTCGTTTCATTTGGATTGATGCTTAACTGCGGATTATCATGATTGGTAAAGCCCGACTTGACCGTGAATTTCAGCAAATTTCCCACACGTTGTCCCTTTGTAACGTCAAGCTCTACAGGGTTTAAAAGGAACCAGCTCGGATTCGGAATGCTTGAGTATCCAAAGGCCACCCACTGCTGGAATTTACCGCTTGCGCCTGTATCCGCCTGAAGGTATAAATCATAGGCAATGTAATCGCTGTCTCCAACGGTAAACTGACTGTTGGAATAATGCTGCGGTTGGCTATCCCAGTTGCCGTTGTTGGATGAATTGAACGCAAAATTGTATTTTAATGCGCTTGTTTCGGCGGTTGCTATGGTCAGCGGAGTTCCGCCCCAGTGGTCTTCCCACCCCTGCTTGCCAGATTCAAAATCAAACAACACCGTTTCATCCGGCTCCGGAGCAGACGCATCACCGATAATCACGGTACTCACATATTTTACCATATATCCTGTGCTATCCTTGCAATAAGCCGCTACAGTATAAGTTCCTGCGCTTGTTGGCGTCCAAGTAAAGCTGTTCTCGCCTTTCCAAAGCTCAGAATGATAAACCCTTCCGCCTCCGTAAACATAGAAAGACCACTTTAGCGGAGCTTCTCCGCCTGTTGTTACAGCATTAAAACTCAGTTCCTTGCCCACTCCGTTTTCGCCGGATATGGTTAAGCTGCTAATTTGGAGTTCTGGCGCAGTGTCCTGTAATCCGGTACCTCAGAATATCCGGCATATACGGTGTTATCATTAGTTTTGGCAGAGACAAAAACATGATAATTCCCGTCATTCTGGCCAGTGAAAGTATAAGAATTTGTTGTTTGATAGCCGGATGACGCAAGCAGAGTAACTCCCTCATAGACATCAAAGTTATACTTGATTCCAGGGGCACTGCCGCTGACATTTGCCGTCCACGTGATATTTCCGCCGGATTTTGATGCTGTGAGGCTATCAAAAGCACGTGAGCTCTGCTTAAAAAGCCAGCTCCAATTTTCAGGTTTATCCATAAGGTATCCCGCACCATTGTTATGGTTAATATCACTGTCATATACGATCATCTCGCAAATAGAACGATTATCAGGATTGTTTGCGGCATTGAATCTCGACATCGGCGCAAATTTTTCTCCCTCTTGCAAAAGAATATCATCACCACGGGTAAAAAGCACTTTGAAGGGCTTGTTTTTAGCCGCCGCTACTTTTTGCTGAGTGTCGGCTTCCCAATCGCTGAGCCACGGATTAGTAATGCCCTGATAACTGAGCCAACCTGCAAAAACGCTTGAATCACGCTGGTTGAGAGTGAAGTTCATAATTCCTCCGGCTGAAACTCCGGCACCATAAATCCTGTTGCTATCAATAGCTGGGCTGGTTTGGTTTTGGGCAAGATACTGAATCTCCGCAATAATTTTGTCCGCCTCGGCATTGTATTGCACGGAGTTATAGTCTTCGATATAATACTCCGGCACCATCATGAAGCAAGCTTCCGGCATATAATAATCCCAATTGGAGGAGGCAAAATTTGAAGCGCAGCCTCCAGACTGATGGTTTAGCACCACCAGAGGATATTTTTGGCTTGGATTGTAATTTTGAGGGTAGGCAAGGTAGTAATCCGTGCCGTTTGCATGTGCGCTGACAAGCTGAAAACGCCCCACATTGGCAGGTTTATCATAATAGAAACGAGCTTCGAGTATCATTGACTTGCTGGCGGCAAAGGTATACGCTAAGTTGCTGCTCTTTTTAACACCGTCCTCGTACCAGCCGTCGAAGTGGGCCGTCCAAAATGGTTCTGCAACCAGAGTAACAGCCGCACCTGATTCATAGGTTCCTGCACCTGAAATGATTTTTCCGCCTTGCCCCGCAGTGGCTGTTATGGTGTAGCTTGTGGGCGCAGTGTAATAAGGGTCAGAGATAGCCTCCCCGTTGGTAAAGCCTATGTTGTCGAAGTAGTGCCCTCCGGCGTAATCTGAATTTACACCTTTGATTGTAAACTGAAACCCGATGGAATCATTATATTCGGCAATATTGTGCTCTTCGCTTACCATGGGAACAACTATGCTGTATTTTCTATATTTTCCGTCGGCTGTCAGCACGCCCTCGTTAAATTTTATGTCTATGGGGTTTAATTTGAATTCACTGTAATCATACAGCCTGTTAAGAAGGGGATAAATGCGCAGTGACCCAAGTGAAGTGCCGGCTTTAGCTGCATCAAGATAAAAATCGAAATACAAATGAGTTTTGCCGTTAACCGGAATGTTGGTAACATTCTCTCCGTTGCTCATTAAAACGGGTAATTCTTCGGCAAGATAGTCAGCTTCGCTCTTGTTTTTATCCCAACCGTAAAGAATTTGCAGAGCTTTTGATTCAACCTTTACCACCTGCAATTCTTGAGAAAAGAAGGTTCTGAATATTCTGAATTCTTCGGGATTTCCTGTTTCAAACCTATATGGGAAGCTCACATAAGTTCCGTTATTGGGAACCCACAAGGCCAGATTTTCAGGATAATTATAGGAAATCCCCTTCATATGCGCCCTGTAGTAAAGACCTGCCGGAGTGAGCTGATCCTCCGTCCAGTATGTGTACCCATCAGGATGAATGGCTGTAGGAGGCATTGGCGCATTTTGCGCAGTTTGGACTGTAGTTGTGCCGTTCCATTCATATTTTGCAGTGGTGAGCGACCCGCAGGTTTGGCCGGGCAAAAGCATATATGCTACCCAACCAATATTATTTGCATCAAGGAAAGCCAGCCACTTATCAGCATCAGCAAAATGATATTCCGAGCCTGTGAAGTCACAAATGCCCCATTCAGTGGCGTATATAGCCATACCGCCATTTAAAGCGGTTTGAGTTCGGTTGATAAAATCCTGTACAGAAGTACCTCCGCCATATGGGCTATACCAATGTACAACATACATAATGTTAGGCATGGCCAATTTGCCGCCCTCGGTAAGAACCTTGTCCGGTTCTGAACACCAGCCAGGAGTTCCCACAAGAGCAATGCTGTCAGGTGCGTTTTGCCTGATAATTGGAATAATCCATTCGGCGTATGACTTCACTCTTGACCAGTTAACGCCGTTTGGCTCATTTGCAATTTCATACATTATATTTGGGATATTCCCATATTTTGCAGAAACCTCAGCAAAAAACTCATCAACCTCATTATAATAATCATCAAATGGGTCACCCGGGCTCATAACATGCCAATCCAGTATGATATACATGCCTCTTTCAATGGCAGCATCAATAGCCCAGTACATTTTGTCCATTACAGCCCTGTCAATTGGCCTGCCCATTTCACCCAGCCAACCGTATGCTCTTAGAACGTTCATTTCCCAATCGTAGGCAAGAGCATCGAAGGCATCATCATTGTAGCAGCCGGGGTTTTGAGTGTATCCCACTATATTTATGCCTTTAAGAACTACCGTTTCGCCGTGTTCGTCCTTAAGCTGAGTGCCTTCAATATGCAGCCGCCCATGCTTTTCAACAGGAGAAACCCATCCGGCGGGGTTGCCTGAGACTGTCCACAGCTTCTCCCACACAGTATTTGCCAGCGTGTGTGCGGAATCGTCATAATTCCAATCGGTGTAAGAGAGACCGCCCAAGCCCATCTGTTTAATGTAATCGCACTTGGTGGCGAGAGCCTGCGGACTTTCAAAGGAGATAAACTCCCCGCCCTTTTCCAAATATGATGCCTGCGCCAAAACATCCCATTTTTCGGTGTAACCCGATAGGGCTTTAACCTCAGCATAAGTCATTTCAGTGCGATTGGGGTTGTAGGTAATACCCGTGAGAGACGTACCTACCACAATCTTTTCACGTGGGATATATGTCAAAAGCATATCAACTGTGGTTCTTACTGAGGAGGTAGACCATGCTGATTTATCACTGATAGACAGATTTGAATCATGATACCCCCATCCGGCATTGGGAGCACTCCCCCAAGCAAAGCTAAAAGTAGAGGTATTGAAATAGTCGATGTATGGATTAAGGGCATCTAAGTCATAAAATTGCATCCACCAATTACTCATGGCACTGCTCCTTAAACTCAGCGATTTGCCATTAGGAAGGGCGGCACGAGCAGCTTGCACCAGCAGCACCAGCTTTTGCCCATTAATTACAGCTTCCGGAATCCAGCTTATTTCAACTCCATCCAAGCTTTGAGTGTTCAGCACATCTCTAACGGAGCTTGCAAAAGCTGTGTAGGAGTTTATAAGCGGATACTCATCAGTTCCCTCTATATCCAAAACAATCTTCAAGTTTGGATTCCGGCTCTTCAAAGCCTTAAGCGCATTTAAGTTTGCGATATTTTCCGGTGACAAAGACAGGGTATTCCCTGTTATGTCATGCACAGAATAGTTGATAGTTGTCACTTTGCTTGGGTCGGGTAAAAGACCGCTCCAATTTTCCGCAGAGAGGGTCGCAATTACTTTGGGCTGGATTTTTGGTTCTTCCGGCTTTGGCGGCAATGCGCCGTTGAGGGAAGTCCACATAGAAGTCTGGAGTTCTTGATCCGGAGTATCCAAATGATTGAGTACTCCGCCCATACCCGCCAGCCCTTGCGCCTTTGCATAATCTGCTTTTAATTGAAGTGTCTCGGGCTTATCATAAGAAATAGCAAAATTGCCTGTAGATTTTTTAACGGCATAATAAGCCTTTGCATCGGAGTCGTATCTTTCTTCGTACTCTCCGCTGGCAAGCAGTCTTTTTACAGCATCATATGAAATCGTATTTTTGCCGGAAGGCAATTCTGTTGTTTTTGAATATAAAGGGACACCCAGAATCAGTTTACTCTTTGTTGCACCAGCCGCAATATGCTGGCCGATAGACTGTGCCACGCCGCCTTGGTTACTTAAACTGGAGGGATACAAGTTTGCGTTGTGTCTATCTCCATTTGAATAATCAAAACCCATCACGTAGTAATAATCCATATAGGGATCGATAGCTGCGAAATTATATGTTGTGGTCCAACTCTCGGTGGCAGCCATAAGAAGTTTGCCCTCCGGAAGAGCTTCACGTAAGAGCCTAAATAATTCAGTAGAGTCGGCACTTTGTCTCGGATTGGGATATTCCCAGTCAATGTCCAAGCCGTCAATATCATATTCTGCAACAAGATTAACACAGTCATTGATGAATGCCGAGCGTTTTGCCGGATTACCGGCTATTTCTGTAAACTCATTGCCAAACTTGTTTACAGAAATAAAAACCTTTATTTTAGGGTTCTGCTGCTTCAGCCCATTTAGTGCTTCAAAATAATGCCGGACTGAGTTAGCATCTTCATCAGAAATATAATAGTGTCCGGTATTAGCATCTGTTACGCCTGTTCCAAAAATAATCATGTTTACAGCGTGCGGGTCAGGCAGAACGAAACCTCCCGGATATACATATGTTGCGCATATATATTCCTGTTCTGCGCTGTCTTCTACCGTCTCCGCCGCAACCGCCGCAACAGGCAAGCCGCTAACCAACATAGCAATACAAACAACCCAAGCTATTAACCTTAATAAAACTTTTTTGCTACCATTTTTCATGACAAAGCCCTCACTTTCTATTAACAAGCTCAACTTACAGTAAATGTACTCACATATTTAACCATATATCCGGTTTTATCCTTGCAATAAGCCGCCACAGTGTAAGTTCCTGCGCTTGTTGGCGTCCAAGCGGAGCTGTTCTCGCCTTTCCAAAGCTCAGAATGATAGACCTTTCCGCCGCCGTAAACATAGAAAGACCACTTAAGCGGAGCTTCGCCTCCTGTTGTTACAGCATTAAAGCTTATTGCGCTGCCAACCTGCTGTGCGCCTGATATGCTTATGCTGCTGATTTGCAGCTCGGGTGCAGCTACTTTGAATCTGGCCTCGAGCACCCTGTTTGAATCTGCGTTAAAGGAATAGCTTGGGCTGGAGCTTACCTTTTGCGGCGTGCTGATAATCTCTACGTCCTGCCAACTGCCATCCGGCAATTGTATAGAGCGGACCATTCTCAGCCCCTCATACCAGCCGTCAAAGGCATAACCCGCCGCAGCCGTTGCGCTAAGAGCTACATTTGCACCGGAGTTATAAACTGCACCGGCGGCAAAGCTTCCGCCGCCCTTTGTCCAAGTATAAACGCTGTATTTGTTAGATGGAGTATAGGTGCCGTTTGCGCCCTCGTAGGCCGCCTGGCTGACGCCGCTGTCGCTTCTGTCCATTGTCATGCCCCAAGAAAATACGCCGAACAAGCCGTTGTTAAGAACGTATGCGCCCTTTTCTCTTGCCGCACCGGCACTTTCATAGGTGACTGTGAACTGGCCGTCTTTCTCCAGATAAGCGGCATGAGCCTGAGAATCCCATCTATAGATGTATTCCCCGCTGTCTATCATTTCTTGAACAGCGTCTAAGTTATGGGAATAGTAAACATTGGAGTTTTTATCGGGGTACTCCAGCGCAGGCATTTGTATCCCTATTGCCAGCTTAGAGGCAGGGATTCCCTTGCTAAGATAATACTGCACAGTGTCATGGGCAGAGCTGACTCCTCCCCATGAGGAATGAGGCGAACCGTTTGAATAGAGGTTGCCGTCATGAAAGCCCTTGCCGCAGTTGTTTAAATCACTCCCCATAGAGAGGCAATATGTCATTGTGTTGTAAAAATCCAGATAGGGGGTCATTTGCGTAAAGTTATAGTTCTGGCCGTACCAATTGGAGGCGGGCGCAGCTATGCTAAGAGAAATGCTATCACCGAATTGCGCCCTTATATCCCTGAGAAGATATACATAATTCTGTCCGTCCTCCGGCCTGTATGTGAGCCCGGGGTCATATGCTCCGGGGAACTCCCAGTCTATATCAAAGCCGTCAAGGTCAAACTCATTCTTTAATCTAACCAGCGATTCAACAAAGGCATCACGGTTGGCCTGAGTGAGTGCCATGTCAGAGAAGCCTTCAACGCCTGCCCCTCCCACTGAGAGAATCAGCTTGAGGTTTGGGTTTATCTGCCTGAGCTGCCCAAGCATTTTTAGGTTATCTGCATCGCTGATGTCCGAACCGGCTACATAGCTGCCTGTATAGCTTATCTTCGCCTCATGGGTGTTTAAATCCAGCACAGCAAAGGCATAGAAGATGTGGGTGTAGAGATTTGGGTCGGGCAGACTGCGTCCGTCCCATTCCCAAGGGTCAAAATATGTGCCGGCCATCTTTGCGGGCACAACAATGGCTGTAAACCTAGCCTCCAGTGTGCGGTTAGCTGTTACGGTGAAGAGATATTCCGCACCTGCACTGGGGATTTTGCTGCCGCCCTCATACCAGCCGTCAAAGGTATAGCCGGAGTTTGGCGTGGCGGTTAGGGTGACATTTGCACCTAGGGCATAGCTGCCGCCGCCTGTTACCGTGCCGCCTGTAGCTGCTGTGGCTGTTATGGTGTAGGTTTGAACCGTACCTACATGCACCACCTCAGAGTATTTTGAGAACACAGTCTTATCGGTGGATTTTGTTGTGACAAACAGGTTGTAATCGCCGTCGTGCTGGGCGATAAACACATAAGAGCTTGAGGCACTGTAATCACGTGAAGCAACCAGCGTTGTGCCTTCGTACACCTCAAACCTGTATTGGGTACCGGCAGGAGGGGAGGTTATTCCGGCACTCCAAGTGATAGAATTACCCGCAACTGTGTTTGTCAGGCTGTTAACACTGCGGGAGCTTTGCTTGTAGAGCCAGCCAAAGTATTGAGCACGCCGCACCTCGTCACCAATAACATATGTGACTATTTCATTGTGCACGCTGGCATTGGGGTTGCCTACATAGGCTTTAATATCAGCCCCGCTATAATTTGTTGCACGGTAGATTGCCGTGTTATTGGGGTTGAGTACGGGCTTAAACCTGTTGGCGGGGATAAAGTTTTCGCCAATTTGCTGGTACAGCTCGTCATCCTGCGAATAAACCACCCAAATCGGCTTGTTTACTGCCGCAGCGGATATACGTGCAAAGTTGGCGTCAATTTGCGCCTGCGAATCCAGCCAACCGCTCATACCGCCTGCGATAGGCAGGATTGCCGCAAACATATTCGGGTTTTTGGAGTTTAACTCAAAGCACATTATGCCGCCTGCCGAGCCTCCGTAAAGGTAGAATCTGTCGGTATCCAAGCCGTAAGCGGCGGCGTGGTTGTACAGATATTCTATTTCGGCGTAGGTTCTGTCACGCTCGGTTTTTTGCAGGTTATCATCTTCTAAAACATCGGTGTAATAGCTTGGCAGTATGATAAAGCTATCCTCCGGCAGTTGCAGCCAAGAGTTCCAGTGTGCCCATTGGTTGGCCGTGCTTCCCGCTGAATGGTTGATGATAAACACCGGATACTTTTTGCTGTAATCATAATTTTGGGGGTAGGAGAGGTAGTAATCCACACCGTTTGAAGTTTTGTGCTGTATCTTAGTAAAGGTATGCTGCGCCCAGTCCTCTGATATAGTGTCAGGCTCTTTGAAGCGGCATTCAAGGGTTTTGTTGCCGTCAACTGTAAAGCTATAGCTAAGCTGGCTTGATTTTTTTACCCCGTTCTCATACCAGCCGTCAAATTCATAGTACCATTCGGTGTTAACCTTGGCTGTGAGGGTGACTGTACCACCAGGCTGATATGAACCGCTGACAGAGTTAACCCAGTTTGAGCCGCTGGCAACCCAACCGCCCACAAATGGGTCTCGGTTATCATTGACAACACCCACTGTTACTACATTTGCTGCTACGGTGTATGTTGAAGCGGATGTTTGGGTAAACCTAGCCTCCAGTGTGCGGTTAGCCGTTACGGTAAAGGAGTATGATGCACCTGCACCGCTGATTTTGCTGCCGCCCTCATACCAGCCGTCGAAGGTGTAGCCGGAGTTTGACACAGCGGCAAGAACCGCAGTT
Source organism: Oscillospiraceae bacterium (assembly GCA_031269595.1). Lineage (GTDB taxonomy): Bacteria > Bacillota > Clostridia > Oscillospirales > Acutalibacteraceae > JAISYX01. The sequence goes on along the minus strand of JAISYX010000035.1, from coordinate 10,443 downwards.
GAGCCCTTTGTATATGCACGGCCTCCTGTTGCGTTGCCGCCTGTTCCCGACGCTGCATTAACGGTATAATTTACATCCATATACCAAGGCTCTGGGAAGACCTCTCCCGCATTAAGGGATATGCCCTTTTTGCTGACATAATCTGAGACAGTAATAAATTCATAGCCAAGAGAGAGCAGCTCGTCAATCGCCTGACTATATGCGTCTATGGCCTTTTGCTGATTAACATTACAATCGGGGATTTTGTCTGTGGTAGCCGCCGCCATAAAGCTGTTGTATATCTGCTGTTGAGTGAAGGTTACATCATAATCGTTGTGGTCGGAGTTCCAGTTAAATATAGGCTTGCCTGCAATTCTTGAGGCCTCTTCAATGTTGGTGCTGCCTGCGCCGTATGGCAGGCGGAAATAGTTTGTGGTAAAGTCTGTGCCTACTGCTGCGCTGATAGCATTATCGGTATCGGTTATTTGCTTTAAAATATCTGAAACGGGGAATTTCCACAAATCCTCAGAATGATCCCATGAGTGGTTGCCAAGCTCGTGCCCTTCATCATAGGCTCTTTTAACCAGAGCAGCTGCACGCTGGTTCTGACCAAGTAAGTACCCCTCAACAAAGAAGGTTGCAACAACACCCTTTGCTTGCAGCATATTAAGGCAGGCTTCAAAGACATCCATATTAAACGCATCACCTGCATCATCCAAGCTTAAAACCACATATTTGTTTGGATTAAAGCGTGCTTCAATGGTGCGGTTTGCTGCTGCGGAAAAGCTGATAGAAAGCCCGTTGCTTTGCAGCTTGCTGCCGTTTTCATAAAATCCGTCAAAAGCGTGGGTGGAATCAGGCGTGGTGGTTAGAGTGACATTTGCGCCTAGGGCATAGCTGCCGCCGCCTGTTACTGTGCCGCCTGTTGGGAAGGGTGTGGTAATCACCACAGATTCAGCAGGAGCTTGCGTAACGAACGTTGCCTCAAGTGGGCCATAGATTTGCGGAGGATAGCCCCAAACCTGGAAAGAAAAGCTTGTATCTGTGCTGACCTTTATGCCCCATTGATACCAGCCTTCAAATGCATAGCCCTGATTAGGCGTGGCAGTAACAGTAGCCCACGCCCCATGAGAATACAGGCCTGCGCCTGTAACAGTGCCGCCCTCTCCAACTACAATAGATACCATCAGCTTGGAGTTGTCCGTTGCGGAAATAAAGCGTGCCACATAATACATATCAGTGCCCACACTGTATTCAAAGCTGCTGCCTAAATTAGCTTGCTTGCTGCTGCCCCATTTGTACCATCCCTCAAATGCATAGCCGGGGTCTGGAGTGGCGGTAATTGTAATGTTTGTGCCATTTTTAAACGTGCCGCCTTCGCTAACCGTGCCGCCGTTTGCCGCAGCCAGTGTGATCGTAGAGTATCCTGTATCAGCGTACGGGCAGTCAGGGTAAGTCTCACCTGCTTCGACAACCAAGCCCTGTTCTATATTCTTGCGGCGCAGGTACTCGGTAACAGATACAAATTCTACGTCTTGAGCCTTTAAGGTATCAATGCCCGGGGCGCAGGCTTCCATTGATGTCATGTTGTTAACGTGCATAACTACAATTGTACCCACTGAATTAATCAGGCTTTGGTACATATATTCAAAGGATTCTGTGCCGTTGCCGTCAAAAATTTCACCGTGTACGCTAATAAGAGCCTTGCCCTCATTGGCACAGGCCTCTTCCATTTCAGGGCTGAGATTAAGGAAGGGCATACGGAAATACTCTGTTTTATAATTTGGTATACCAAGTGTCTGTCCGATTATCGCATCTGTAGGCTTTAATTCAGTATTGGCAAAATCAGAAGGTGAGAGCTGCCATATGTTTTCCAAATGACTCCATGAATGGTTGCCTATCTCATGCCCCTCATCATTCATGCGGTTTATTAGCTCATCTCCGGCGCCCAGCCACCCCGCATTATCTATGTTGTCATTGGCTTGCTGGATATACTGGCCTATAACAAAGAAGGTAGCCGTTACGCCCTTTTCCTCCAACATATCCAAGCACCTTTCAGTGACATCTAAATGCCATGGGTTGGGTGCATCGTCAAATGTGAGTGCAATGTATTTTTTATTGAAGAACCTTGCTTCCAGTGTACGGTTTGAGTTTATGGTAAAGGTATACATCATGGCGCTGCTCACTTTAAGCCCGTTTTCGTACCAGCCGTCAAAGGTGTATTCTGTGTTTGCGGCGGCAAATACATCCACGGTAGCTCCTGCTGTAAATATGCCGCTGCCCATGGCTGCACCGCCTGTTCCTGCCGAAACTGTAACGGTGTAGCTCTGCTGTGCTTCTCCGATAAGTGATGTATAAACCTTTTTAGCCAGCGTGTGTGCGTTATCATCGGCAAAATAATCCCAATACATAATGCCGCCCAAATTCTGCGCCTCAACGTAATCGGCGTTTGCGGCAATAGCTTGCGGGCTTAGATATGTTATTTCAAATTTGCCGTTTTTGCTTAGATATGAAGCCTTAGCCTGATCGTCCCAGTTATCCTGATATTCGCCTGAGGCTATCATGTTTTTGACATCCTGATAGGTAAATTCACCCACATCCCAAGCATAGGCGTTGGTAGGTGGGAATTGCAAGCCTAAAAGTAGCTTTTCCGGAGCAATATGGTGACTGTTAAGAACATACTGAATGTACTTGTCGGAGTTGCAATCCCTGCCGTGGGCGTCCGAATAATAGAGGTTGTTGTCGTGTGTGCCTACACTATATTGTGAATTCCATGTACCTGTGTAGCAGTAGGTCATGACATTAAACCAATCTACATTTGCTTCAAAGCTTTTCAGACTGTAGTTTCTAAGCCCCCACTCACTGCACGGGGCGGCCATTGTAAGAAGCTTGGAGTTGCCTATGGCATTGCGCAGCTCTTGCATAAAAACAGCATAGAACGCACCGTCGCTTGCATTATCCGGCCCTTCATAGTCAATGTCAAAGCCATCCAGCAAAGGATATTCGGCAAGAATATCAAGGCAGGACTGAATAAAATCAGCTCTATCAGCTTGTGTTTGCGTCATGTCACGGAATTCAGGCCCATTCCACTCATTATCTGAGCCGCCGCCGTTAATTCCAAGCAAAACCTCAAGCTTAGGATTTATCGCTTTAAGAGCGAGTACTTCCTCAAGCCTTTCCCTGTTCAGCTCTCTGTGAAGCTCATATTTTCCATCATAAAGCTGTACATTTGTGGCGTTATAAATTATTGTCGTCAATGTATTTGGGTCGGGAGTATGCCAGCGTGCGTCGGTAAAAGGCTGTAAATAAGCCACCACCCGCTTTGAGGGTTCGGACGCTGCCGGCACTTTCGGCTCTACCGCCGCAACAGGCACAGAGCCAAGCAAAAGTGCAAGAACAATCACCCACGCAAACATTTTAAATGTGCATTTTTTAACCTTGATTTTCATTACAAAACAGCCTCCTTTAATTTGGGTCTTCTTTGTGATAATTGTAGCATATATTTTACCAAAATGGAAGTGCCTTTTGTAATTTTCTACAGCTATTTCAAAAAAATCCCACACCCAAAATTGTGTTGGGTGTAGGATTTTTATATGTCGTATATAGTCTCGCTAAAAACCGGTAGGGGCAGACCTAAGTGTCTGCCCGAATTGTCGTAGAAATGCCCATCTTTGGGCAGACACATAGGTCTGCCCCTACTAAGCAAAAACAAAGAATCTTGCAAAGGCTGCGTTCAGCCCTGCATCTAGCAAAGAGGAGACCAACAGCATAAGCAAACAGAGCAAACAGCCCTTGCCGTACTCCTCAAAGCGGTATTTTACGCCTGTGTTTTGAGTGCTGCGCCGCCTTAGCTTTTTCATCTGCTGCACCGAAAAGCTCATGCTGGACTTAGCCGCAAGCACCAGCGCAAGAGAGGAGAGCAGCGCAGGAGGGATAATCAAAATGGCGCAGTAAGCAAGCCCTTTTGCCCCGTGTAGTGAGTAGATGTACCCCAACGAAGTCCCCAAGCCAACGCCCCTAAATGCCAGAAGGAAGGGGATTACTATAAATCCAAAATTGCAGTTGCCCAGCACAAAAAAGGCTATCAAAAACATAATTGCCGAGGCAAAGGATTTAAGCATAACCGAGGTGAAATTCATGCCGCCCCTGTTTACAATAAAGCTTGAGGCTATGCCGTTAAGCTGCCCGTCCTCGCTGTGAGAGGCCGCTCTAACGGCAGAAGCACCAATTAAAAGGCCAATGAGCAGCACCGTGCACATGAGTAAAAATCCAAAATTTTCTAAAATATATGCCCTTGTCTTGTGCCACACAGGCATTCTCTTAATTCCAACGTCCATTGCGCATACCTCCAAGAACTTGTCTTACTGGATAATATGCATGTCCGTTGGGGAATATGCTTTTTCAAATTGAAAGTTAAAAATTATCACCTCTTAATCCCACCTAACATCTCCTCCAAACAAATAATATCACACCCCTTACTCTCATAATACCGCAGCATTTCGTCAATTTTTCTTTTATCATAACTGGTAATGCAATCTGATAGTACAGTAACTGCATAATTTGCTTTGCATAGGTTGTAACAGGTTGATTTAACACAGGCGACAGCGTCCGCTCCTGCTATGTAAAAATCACCTATTTCATTTTTTTGAATAAAGTCTGTAAATTCTTCACTGGTCAATGCGTTACCTTTGGTTTTTGTAAAAACATTTTTTGATACGATTTTCAAGTCTGAAGCTAATTCAGCCCCATATGTGTCGGGCTTAAAAGTCCTTGTGCCGGCTGATAAATTTTCATGTCTTATATAAACCACATAAATATCATTACTCACCGCACAAGCAATGGCTTTATTGATATTGTCAATAACATCCTTGTAATTCTTCGTTATGTCATTTTGAATATCAATAATGACTAAAGCTTTGTTCTGCATAATGTTTCCTCCTGATAGGTATCTTAATTTGTTTTCTTTTTTATTGTACCATGTAATTATTGACAACAGTGTGGCAGCAATCTATAATAATTAAAGAGAATTTTTAAAGGAGGCTATACGATGAAAGTGGACAGGCTTGTTAGCATTATTATGATACTCCTTGATAAAGAGCGCATTGGCGCAAAGGAACTGGCGAACATGTTTGAGGTTTCGCCACGCACAATCTACCGAGACATAGACGCTATTATCATGGCGGGCATTCCGGTTCATGGGACGGTGGGCTTGGGCGGCGGCTTTGAAATCATGCCGGAATACAAGGTTGACAGAAAGGTTTTTTCGGCTGCCGACCTTTCCGCTATCTTAATGGGGCTTTCCAATCTTCCTAACATAGCACGAGGGAACGCACTGATAAACGCCCTTGCCAAGGTCAAGAGCTTTATCCCCGCCGAAAGCGCAAAAGACATTGAATTAAAAGCAAATCAAATACATATAGATTTAAGCCCCTGGATAGGCAACAGGAACATACAGACATATTTAGAGCTTGTCAAAACAGCTTTGCAGAAAAGCAAGCTGCTCTCGTTTGAATATTCAGACCGCTACGGGAATAAAACTGCACGAACCGCCGAGCCGTATCAGCTTGTATTAAAAAGCACTCATTGGTACTTATCTGGGTATTGCCATAAAAGAAAGGATTTTCGCCTATTCAAGCTATCCCGCATATCAGACCTGCAAATGCAGGAGGAAGCTTTTACGCTGCGGGATTATCAAAACCCGCAGTTGGATTTTGCTGAGGTTTTAGAGGGCTTGCAAACAAAAATCAAAATTCGTATACATAAATCTATCATGGACAGTGTGCTGGATTATTGCACCTATGAGCACTTTTCGTCTGATGGTGATGAGCATTACATTGTTAATTTTCCTTTTATAGAGAATGAATACTACTACAATATCCTTTTTAGCTTTGGAGATAAATGCGAGTGCTTAGAGCCGCTGCATATACGCTCAGAAATGAAGCGCAGAATACAGGATATAGCTGCCTTATACAAAAATTAGAGCAAGAAGCCTTATTAATGTAATATATTTTTATTAACTCTGTTCAGCCTCTCCTCATTACTGATGTTCTCTACAAAAACGCCCTGTATTTTACAGTATTTTTACCAAGTTCCTACAAAGATTAAATTTAAAAATTTCTACCTTGAAAACAATACTCAAAAGTTGTATAATAAAAGTTGTATGTAATTATTGCTTTATCTTTTGAAAGGGGTTATGAATATGACCAATAACAAGACTATCCTGGCATGGTTGGATGAGATGACAAAGCTCATGCAGCCCGATAAAACCGTATGGATTGACGGCTCTGAGGCTCAGCTTGAGGCTCTTCGCAAGGAGGCCTGTGAATCAGGCGAAATCATTAAGCTCAATGAGGAAAAGCTCCCGGGCTGCTACCTCCACAGAACAGCAGTTAACGACGTTGCCCGTGTAGAGGACAGAACCTTTATCTGCTCCAAGGATGAAAAGGATGCAGGTCCTACCAACCACTGGCTCGCTCCCGAAAAAGCATATGATTTGCTTTATAAAATTGCAAGAGGCCGCTATGCAGGCCGCACCATGTACATTATTCCCTATTCAATGGGTCCTGTGGGTTCTGAATTCTCCAAGGCCGGCATTGAAATCACCGATTCTATCTATGTTGTGCTGAATATGAATGTCATGACAAGGATAGGCACAAGTGTGCTTGAAGCTCTGGGCGACAGCAACGATTGGGTTAGAGGCCTGCACGCAAAATGCGATATAGATGAAGAAAAGCGTTACATCTGCCACTTCCCCGAGGATAACACTATCATTTCAGTTAACTCCGGTTACGGCGGAAACGTGCTGCTTGGCAAAAAGTGCTTTGCACTTAGAATCGCCTCCTATCAGGGCAAAAACGAGGGCTGGATGGCCGAGCATATGCTCATTTTGGGCATAGAAGCTCCCGATGGCAAGATTACTTACATCTGCGCCGCCTTCCCCTCTGCCTGCGGCAAGACCAATCTGGCCATGCTTATCCCACCCGAAATTTACAAGAGCAAGGGCTACAAGGTTTGGTGTGTGGGCGATGACATCAGCTGGCTGCGCATAGGCCCCGACGGCCGCCTCTGGGCTATCAACCCCGAAAACGGCTTCTTCGGCGTTGCCCCGGGCACAAATGTTAAATCCAACCCCAATGCTCTGGAATCCACCAAAAAGAACACCATTTTCACAAATGTTGCTCATAATCTGGCCGATAACACCGTATGGTGGGAGGGTCTTGATAAGAATCCCCCTGAGGATGCAGTTGAGTGGAAGGGCTCGCACGTTAACGGCAAGGAGTTCTCTGCCGAAGGCAACAAGCTTGCACATCCCAATTCCCGCTTTACCGCACCCGCCGTTAACTGCCCCTGCATAAGCAGCGAGTTTGATTCCGGCAATGGCGTGCCTATCTCTGCCATAGTATTTGGCGGCAGAAGAGCAAAAACTGCTCCCCTTGTATATCAATCCAGAAGCTGGAACCACGGCGTGTTCGTGGGCTCTATCATGGCCTCTGAGACAACCGCAGCCGCCGCAGGTGCTGTGGGCGTTGTCCGCCGTGACCCAATGGCTATGCTGCCCTTCTGCGGCTATCATATGGGCGATTACTGGAAGCACTGGTTTGAAATGGGCGCAAATCTTGGAGAAAAAGCTCCCAAGATTTTCAACGTTAACTGGTTCCGCACAGATGATGAAGGCAACTTCATCTGGCCGGGCTTTGGCGATAACCTCCGTGTCCTTGATTGGATTGTAAAACGCTGCGAGGGCGGCACAGAGGCCAAGGAGACCGCAATTGGATATGTCCCCTTTGCCGATGACATCAACATCGAAGGCCTTGATTTCAGCAAGGAGGCTCTTGAGGGCATACTTGAGGTTGACACAGGCCTGTGGGCCACAGAGGCCAACGGCATTGCTGAGTTCTACACCAAGTTTGGTGATAGGCTCCCTGCGCAGCTTAATGCAGAGCTTGAAACCCTTAAGGGTAATTTAAACTAACAAAACAAACCAACAAAAAACCGTCCAAAGTGGGCGGTTTTTTTGCACCCAGCCTTCCTCCTTTTCGGCACATAACAAAAAATTTACACATTCTTCAAGCTGTGTTTCTTGCTATTTTCGCCCGTTTATCTTATAATGAATTGTTAAAGTACGAAGGGAGTGCATTGTATTTGCAAATTGATGTTTACGACTTTGACGGCACTGTTTATAACGGGGATTCCAGCTTTGATTTTTGCATGTTTTGCCTTGCAAAACGGCCTTACATAGCCATTATGCTCCCCTGGCAGGGTTTGGGCGTGTTTTGTATGCTGTTTAAGCTTATGCCCTCATATAAATGGAAGGCCATGATTTTTAGCTTTCTGCGCATAATAGACGGAGAAAAGCTGGTTAAGGAATTCTGGCAAAAAAAATCAAGCAAGATACACAGCTGGTTCTTGCCTGAAAACAGAGCAAGATACTCTGTTGTGGCCTCTGCCTCCCCTGAATTTCTGCTTAAAATACCATGTCAAAAATATGATATACCCCTGCTTATCGGCACTCAAATGGATATTAAAACAGGCCGCATAACAGGCCTTAACTGTCGCCATAATGAAAAGGTTAAACGCCTGAATGCAGCCATGCCTAAGACCGAAATTATAGCTATGTACTCAGATTCAAAGCCCGCAGACGGCCCCCTGTTTGAGCTTGCACAGGAGAGATACCATGTTGTTAAGGGTGAAATTAATAAGTTTTAGAGGCGAAAATTAATGAAGGCAATTAAAATTATTTGCGTATTAACCTTTTTATTCGGCATTCTATGCGGCTATACAGCACAGGCCGCCCAGCTCCCCTCGGACGATGATTCCGTTGTTATTGACCAAAACGAAGACGGCGTTGAAATCGGCTCAGAGCAAACCAAGCCCGGAGACCCCTACTACTCCCTGCAGGATGATAAGGTTCTTATGAACGAGGATTCCTGTCAGGGCAGAGTTGTTGAGATAATCTCCAAAACTCAGGATGAAAAGGAATTTGCAGACGGCTTTGTGCCTGTTATTGTGGTTTTAATGAAGGTTAAAATCCTCTCCGGTGCGCGCAAGGGTGAAATACGTGAGGTAACTCAGGAGATACAGCCCAACGACGATGTCGGCCTTAACGACCCCCGCCCCTGCCGTGTGGGAGATAAAATCACCCTCTTCTTCACCGTGGATGAATACGGCGTGGTTCAAACCGGCTCTATGGTAGACTTTATCCGCACCGACACCATATTGATTGTCTTTATTCTCTTTGCACTATTTTTGCTTATAATGTGCGGCCTTAAGGGCATCAAATCCTTTGGAGCACTGCTTATAACCTGCGCATTGGTGCTGTTTGTAATGGTACCGCTGGTTTATGACGGCGCACTCTTTCTGCCTGTTATAAACAGCGGCAAGGGCTTGCACATGACTAATGTTCAGCTCTTTAATCATGGCCTTAGCCCTGTGTTGGTTTCAGTTGTGGGCTCTGTCTTTATAATATTTATCTCCCTTGTAATGGTTTATGGCTTCACCCCTAAAACCTACGCCGCCATATTCGGCGTTACAGGCGGAATTATTGTCGCCGGCGGCCTTTCCTCACTAATGATTTTTATAATGAACATGACAGGGGTTATGGACGAGGAATCCCGCAGCCTTGTGTTTACACCCAACGGTGCTCATCTTGATATAAGCGGCATCCTTTTTGCCGCCGTTCTTATAGGTGCACTGGGAGGCACTATAGATGTGGGCATCTCAATAGCCTCTGCCATTGAGGAGCTTGCCGCAAAGGCCAAGCATATAACCGCCCGTGAGTTGCTCTTCAGCGGCATGAACATAGGCAGGGATATTCTGGGAGCATCGCTTAACACCTTGGTTTTGGCCTATGTCGGCGGTGCTATGCAAACACTTATTCTGTTCTATGCATATGATATGCCATTGATAGATATAATTGACACAGAGCTAATCTCCGCTGAGCTTATCCGTGCCCTTGCCGGCAGCTTTGGCTTGCTGTGCACCGTACCTATAACCTCCTTTGTGGGTGCTACAATGATGACAAAGGGCGGCTGGCACAAGGATGATTTCAAGCTGGGTTCGCCTAAGACAGTGCTTAAAAAATTCGCCTACCACCTGCTAGGCCGAGAACAACCAGAGAAGGTTGTTAGAAAGGCCAAAGCCTGGAAGATTATCAAAGGCAGTTTACCAAAAAGCTTTAAAAAGGTGATTTCAGCTAAAAAAGCATAACAGTATTTACTTGATCAAATCAAATATTTGAATGACAAAGCGAAGAGAAGCGAAACAGACGGCAAAGGTGCAAATGACAACTTACCGCTCAGCTTCTCAAACGTCTTGCGTTTGAGGGATGGGCGGGGGGATGCAAGGGGGACGCAGTGGAGTGTGGGAGTCGACGACTCTGCGCCCCCCTTGCCCGCATCTTTGCGGTGTCATCCAAATCTCTGATTTGGCTAATGACACCCATGCACAGTTGCCCCAAATTTTAAT
>JAISYX010000019.1 GCA_031269595.1 Oscillospiraceae bacterium | reverse complement strand
ATTAAAATTTGGGGCAACTGTGCATGGGTGTCATTAGCCAAATCAGAGATTTGGATGACACCGCAAAGATGCGGGCAAGGGGGGCGCAGAGTCGTCGACTCCCACACTCCACTGCGTCCTCCTTGCATCCCCCCGCCTATCCCTCAAACGCAAGACGTTTGAGAAGCTGAGTGCAGAGTTGGCGTTTTATACCTTTTTCGTCTGTTATTTATATCAGAACTTCACTCATCTTAATAATAGGCGATTTAGTGTCGGTTTTTAAGAATACAGCCTAGCTCTTCGGGTTGCCGCATTTTGGGCAGAAATCCTCTGCTGTGCTGAATATATTGCCGCAGGAGCGGCAAAACACCACTCCGCCGGCATGGGCAGCAGGAGCCGCCTCCGGCTGTGGCTCTATTGTGGCAGGAGCTTCAACGCTAACGAGAGCAGAAGCAGTCTGCACAGGTGCGGGAGCGGCTTCCTCCGCTTGAGCGGGAGGCAGAGCTGCACCTGAGTTGATGCGTTTTTTAAGCTCCTTAACGTCTCTGTGGGTAATAAATACTGCAATAAGATACTCAAACAGTATGCGCAAAATAATGTTGCCTATAAGCACAGAGGCAATTAAGATTAACAGCTGCTGCATAAGCTCGCCGCCGCTTAAGGCTGCCGCAAACCGCACAGCCGAGCTGGAGGTGAGCCAGCAGGCGCATATTACATATAAAACCTTGAGGTAATCCTCGGCTATAACATTCTCAAAATTAAAAAATGCGCTAAACCATTTAACAATGCCCTTTGGCTGCTTCTTGTTCTTTTTAAGAAAGAAGAGCAGAAAAATTAAAGCTCCAACCAAAATAGAGCCCACAAGGCATATCATAGTTGAGGTATCGGGCACAAGTACATTTTGCCAAAAGCTCTCGCTTGTGCTTTGGGGTTGAACGTGCTCTATATAGGTGTTACCGCTGCTTTCCATTTGCAAATTCCTCCAACTAGATGCAAGATGCAAGAAGTAAGATGCAAGAACCGTATGGGCGGCAGATTGCCGCCCATAGTTCTAGCCTCTAGCTAATCGCCCTTAATTACGAATTACATAGTAACCGGCTGCAGCCTTTTCTTTTTGCGCAGAACAGCAAGCACAATGAAGAGTGCTGCCAAGCCCAGTGTGAGTACTCCTGCTCCTGCAATAGAGCCCCAGAACAGCCACTTGTTGGCGTACCAACGTATAAACAGGTTGGTAGAAACGGTTACAGTGTGGTTAAACTTGGCTGCCTTGGCAGAGGGTGCAGTGTCGGTATCGGTTATGTTACCTGCCATATCCTCCATTACAAGCCTTACTCTTTGGTTCATGCCTGTGCCTATGTTAAATGAGCCGGAAACAATGCCGGGGTTTTCATACTTATCAAATTCCTGTACCAGAACATCGTTTACATAGGCCTTAATGGACTTCATACCTATAGCGTCAAAGGCTTCAAAATTGACTGTTATCTCAGCTGAGTTGTAGCTCTTCTTTTCAAGCCCCGTAATGTTTGTAAGCTCGGGAGAAACAGTATCCACGCTAAAGGTAATCTCCTTATCCTTCGAGAGCTCAGGATAATTGCCTGCTGCATCCTCAGTAGAAACAGATACCTTATAAACGCCGTCCTCCTTAAAGTTATCAGGTGAGATGGCATACTCGTACTGATACCAGCCTGTAGAGCCTACCGCAGCCACGTCAGAACTGGTTAAGGTGGAGTTGTAAAGAACCTCTCTGAGAGGTGCACCGTCCTTTGTAATCTCTATAACAAGAGAATCCTTTAAAAGTTTATCCGGATTATACTCAGTTATAACAAGCTGATCATCAACCTTTTGATTATATGAGTTTTGCAGACTTGTAAGATAATCATTAAACTCATAAACTGAGCCAAAGCGGTTAACCGAGAACTTTATGGTCTGTTCGGTTTTGTTACCGGCTAAGTCTGTTGCCTCTGCCCTTAGGGTGTAAATATCGTCTACCTCACGTGATACAGGGAAGCTGTCAAAGGCGTAGGCCTGTCCGTTTTTAACATCCTTTGCGCCGCCAATGTAGCTTATTGAGCCTCTTACAACACCAATGAGAGAGAGTTGAACAAGGTTTTTATCAAAGTTGGTGTCTGAGCAGCTTACAATGGGTATAACCTCGCCCCTGTTTGCCGATTTATCCGCAACACCCTCTATTGTAATTGTGGGAGCTGTGGTGTCTATATAGAATTCATCGGGAGAATAGGGAGAAGAGAGGTTGCCTGCCTTATCGGTGTAGCTAATATCAAAGATATATTTTGCATCCTCGCTGTAGGTTATAGTGGCCGTATGCATATCCCCGCGGCTTACCCACTCGCTGGGTACGGGATATTTTATGGCGTTGCCGTCATTTGTAGCCTTGCCCTTTATAACAATGCGGCTGGTTTCAAAGTTAGCCTCTGTAATGGTTACAGTTGCTGTGCGTGTCTTTTTGTAATAGTTGCCGTTGCCGGAGCTAAGGTTATCATAGGCAACCTTTATTAATGGCTGGCTCTTATCTACTATAAACTTTTGGGTTGTAAATGCGGCTGCAGCATTGCCCGCTGCGTCTCTGCAGGCAATATCAAAGGTGTAGTTGCCGTCTGCGGCAAAATCAACCGTTGCGGTATAGGTAGAAAGATCGGGGTTTGAGGCGTTGTCTGCGGCCGTCCACTTGGATATTGCGGGCACAGAGCCGGAGGCATTGAGTATAGTAACAACAGTATCCTCAGGGCGGAAGTTCCTCTCGGTTACAACAATTGTGGCTTTTCTTGCGGCCTTGTAATAGCCCGCAAACTTTTCATCAGATGTGTTGTTATCATAGGTAACTGCAATTGTGGGCACAGTTTTATCTATGCTAATGGTTATATCCTTTGTGCTTGTGTTGCCCGCTCTGTCTGTAATGGTTGCCTTAACCACTATAGAGTTGCTGTTGTTTGTAATTTTGAGCTTGTTGCTCATTGTGGTAACAAGGTTTTTATCCGATTTAACAAGCTGCCAGCCTGCGCCGCTGCTGCCTTCGGTTAAGGATTTATCGTTTTTAATCTCCAGCCTGCCGCCCTGATTCTTAGAGGAATCGTTGGGGGAGCTTACAGACCACTCAACAGTTCTAAGGCCTGAGTAGGTATCGGCCACGCCCAGTGTTAGCTCTACATCAGCATTGTAAAGGGGATTGCCCTTTGCATCCTTTTTGCTTGTCTCGGGCAGTGTGAATATGATATGCTCCTCCTCGGCGTGCTTTGCTGCGGTTTCGATTATTGCGCTGTTGGGAGTAACATAGTTCTCTGGTGTGTTGCCTGTTCTGTCTGTGGGCTTTGCATAAATTTGACCCTTGAAGTTAGCGGGAACAAGAAAGCTAATTTCGTTGTTGGCGTTAACCTCGGCAACTATTTCAGCCTTGCGGCCTGTGCTTATATCCTGAGTGTAATAGGTTATGGACTTAAGGCCGCTGGAGGGCTCGTCGTCCCTTGCGCTTATGGTAACATAGCTCTCGGTGGGGAAGAAGTAGCCGTAATCCTTCTCTTCAACAGAGGGGGCTGCGTTAGCCTCCTTGCTGCCGGCGGCAGCAAAGGTAAAGCCTATTATATAGGGCACAGAGAGGTCACGGTAAATCTTTTTTGAAGAGGTTTTAACATTGCCGGCATTGTCGGTAACTGTTAGGGTGAGGTTTATAGAGCCGTCCTCGGCTATAGCACCCTGACTGCTGTTAACAACAAAGGGCTCACGGTGGGTTTCTTTGTTAAAGAAGCTCTCGTTAATAGACTTGCCCAGCTTATCGGCTGTAAGGGCTACGCCGTTGATATAAACCTCAACTGTGCGTATGCCGGAATCCTCATCTATGGCCTCCAGCTGGAAGTCTATGTCCTTGCTGTACCAGTTTTTGCCGTCCTCGCTGCTGTAAACAGGGTCGGGGATGACTATAGAGGCCTCTGGCTCAACTGTTTCTATCATGAGCCTGCTGTTTTTAATATCAGAGTTAACTGTGTTGGGCATAACAGGAGAGGGTGTGTGGTTGCCCACGTTATCGGTGGCTATTGCCGAAAGGGTTTTGTCAAGGTGTTTTTTTCCGCTGCTGATATACTCTGCGGGCAGCTCAAACACAGCCTCGTTATCTCTTGTTACGGGCTTGGGCGTTGCAAAGATAGGTGCGCCGTCTCCATAGAGTGTAACTGTGGCAACGCCGGAGCTTGCGCCTCTGTCCTCAACCTTAACAACCACATCTACCTTCTCGTTAAAGAAGGTTCCGAAGGTTAGAAAGTTAACTGCCTTGGCGGCAGCAGAGCTGTTGTGTGCCTTGATTTGAAAGTTGGTTATAACAGGAGTGGTGGTGTCCTTGTAGACATTAACGCTCTCTGTGCGGAGATTTCCGCAGTTATCATATACCTTAACCTCTATAACGTTCCTGCCGTCTAAGGGACTTTGGCTGGTGCTTATGGTAAAGTGCTCAAGGTTTGTTTTAGTCTTGCTGAACTGTGCGTTTATAGACCTGCCGTTAATGTCTGTGCCCAGAGATGTGCCGTTAAGAATGATTTCAACATAGCCTATGCCGGAATCAACATCTGAGACATCAATGTTAATGGGAACGTCATTTTTGTACCACTTCTGGGTTTGGGTAGAGACAAAGTCCGGTTCAGCAGGGGTGATAGTGACAACAGGCTTAACTGTTTCAATAGAAACCACGTTGCTGTTGGCGTTGGAGAGCACCTCTGTGGGCTTTTTCTCAGCGGAGATATTGCCTGCAACATCCTCTGCTCTTGCGCTAAGGGTGGCCTCATAGAGGGTGTCGGGGAGAATAAAGCTTGCAGAGCCGTTTGTGCTGGCCTTGCGCTCAAGGAGCTGGCCGTTTGCATAAAGGCTGATATACTTAACTCCGGAAGCTATGCCTGTATCCTTTGCGCTTACGGTTACCTCAAATTCCTCGTTATAAAAGGTGCCGAAGGTTAAAAAGCTGATTAAGCGGCTGTTGGTAGAATTCGCAAGCTTTTTAAACTGGAACTCGGTAACATCGGGTGCGGTGACATCAATTTTAACCTGCACTGTGCGGTAGGTGGCCGACTTGTTGCCTGCCATATCATAGGCCCAGATGTAGTAGGTATCGTTAACTGAGGCGGTGTTGGGCACAACAAAGCTGAAGTTTTTGCCGTTAAGCTCTGCTAGGCCTGCGCTTGAGCCTGTGTAGGTATCGTTGCTGTAATCATCAAGGCTTTTGCTGTAGCGTATATAGTGCAAGCCTGCTCCGCCTGTATCGGTGGCTGTGCCTGTTACTGTTACGGCGTTCCTTGTCCAGTCTGAGCCTGTGGCTGTGTCCACGGTGGGGGAGGCCTTATCTATTACTATGCGTATGGGCTTCATGCTAACTCTTTGTATAGCACCTGCAAAAGCACCTGTGCTGCGCTTGACTATAAGCTGAGAAACTGTTGTGGTGCTGGTGATGTTAATGGCTGAGGGCATGGGATACGAAGGACTTGCACCCTGCTGTATGCCTGTATAGGGCGAAACGGGAAGAATGCTTGCCTGTGCGTCATATGCAAGGATATAAACCTTTGTGCCGTCGCTCTCTGTTTTTATATGGTCTGCGTCAGGAGTTTTGGTAAAGTTTAGGGTGTAGTAAGTGCTCTCTGCACCCTGAGTCATTGGTATTTCACCAAAATCTGCATATATAATTTGATTTGAGGTTATGCCGTTTAATGCATAAGCATATGAGCCGTCGCCCTTTTCGGTAATAGCTGGGTCGTCCAGAGCTGCTTCGTTGTCGTTTATTTTAAGTGAGCTTATAATATAGCCCTGGTCGGGGATTATTTCAACAATGGCGTCTGAGCCGTGCTCAATTTGGATTATATCCTGCCCTGAGTAGCCGTTGTAGGTAAAGCGTCCGTGGGTGTTGCTGCTAAGGGTGACGGTGTATTTGTTTATTACAAACAGCACCTCCACAGTGTGTGCACTGTTGATATTGGGGAAGGTGTATGTAAAGCTTACGTTGCTGTTCTCGTTGGGGTTAGCTATCTTTTCAGAGCCGTCTATTTTAACAGAGGCAATGTGATAGCCCTGAGCCACATTTGCAGTGGCTGTAAACTTGGGTGAAGTGCCGTAGGAGGGCGAGATAGAGCCGCCTGGCTCTATAAGGCCGCCGGTTTGGTCGGTTATTTGCCCCTGAGCATTGTAGGCAAAGCTAATGTCATAGGATTC
The DNA here is from genome assembly GCA_031269595.1 of Oscillospiraceae bacterium. Taxonomy (GTDB): domain Bacteria; phylum Bacillota; class Clostridia; order Oscillospirales; family Acutalibacteraceae; genus JAISYX01. The sequence continues at coordinate 4,677 of JAISYX010000019.1, read as the reverse complement.
CTTTGCAAAGGCGGCCACAACAGATACACTTGCTTTTAGGTTAGTCATGGGCAGTGTTACCTGATGAGGGTCTGAAATTGCAATGCTTACGCTGTCCACCTTAATGCTGGAGATTTGATAGCCTGCATTTGCCGTAATGGTAACGGGGTAGCTCTCACCGTAGGCCACCAGGCCGGAAGGGGTGATAGTGCCGTTTGAGCCGGCGTAGGTGTTGATGTTAATATCCTTCTTTTTAAGTGTTACATCAGGCAGCGTGTAGTTATCGTGAATAGACGAAATCTGCGTGTTGTAAACGGTGTAGCTTACACCGCCTGAGACGGTTATATCATAGGTTTTGCCTGAGTATACGTTAAAGCTAAAGTTGCCGTCGGCGTCTGTGGTGGCGTTGCTTTTTATTGAGCCGTTAACGCTGTTGTAGGCATAGCTTATAACGGCCCCTGCAAAGGGCGCGTAAAGCCCCGTGGTTGGCTGATATTTAACCTTGCCGCTTACAGTGTACACGCTAAGGGATGAAGGCACTATGTAATAGGCATTTGTACTGCCAAAGGTAACGGCGTATTCGGTGTAATCCTCATAGCCCTCTGCACCCTTTACATAGATGTTATAGGTTTTGTTGCTGTCTACAAAGTTGACAAACAGAGCCTCTCCGTTAAGGGTTTTAACTGTTGATTTTTCGCTGTTATTGTCGGCGTTAACCAGCTGTATATCAATACCACTGACATTAACACCGCTTAAAACCACACTAAACACCGTCATTGTGGCTGCCGTGCCGGTAACCCCCGCCCCTGTAACCATGCTTATGATAATAGCTATTACCATAAGCCATGAAAGAGCCCGCTTGTTTATCCTCTTAATTGTTCTGCTCATATCTTCCATAAAATTTGCGCAAAAACAGAATCGTGGCTTGTTTATCCTCTTAATTGTTCTGCTCATATCTTTACCTCTCCTCAGTGCAAATATTGCGAATATGCTTTTGTTTTACCCCCAAAGCATATCGTTAGAGAGCTCGCACACCAACAATTTATTAAAAAAGTGCCTGTTGTGCCTGCGTCTCTATCTTTACGTGTTTTTTAAAGCTAGAGTTCCTCGGTTGCGTGGGTGTATTCTATTTCTTCTATAAGTTCAAAAAGCTCTGCTGTAGGATATGCCGCCTCTAAGCTGTCTGTTTTGCCTGTAAAGGTTAGTACGTCGTGTGTATATGCCTCAGGGAACAAAATCTCTGTGGTGCCTGTCTGCTGAGACTCTGCCTCGGATATAGCCGCAAATTCTCCTTCAATTTGCTCTATACTGGCAAAAAGCTCGGCATAAAGCTCTGCGGTGCGGGGCTTGAGTGCAGCTTCATTGGGGACTTCCTCCGCCTCTGGTGCGGTCTCCTCTAATTCAGGCTCTGCCTCGGGTTCTATAGCTTCCTCACTGGGGAGCTCTTCTGCCTCAGTCTCTTCCTCAGAGGTGCTTGGCTCTGCCTGCTCTGGCTCGGTTACATCAGCAAGAGCTTCTTCCTTTAAGGGCTGCAAGCCCAGCTTAAGCTCAGGGAGCTCGTCCTCATCTTCGAATATTTCACGCTCAAGGTTTTCCCACTCAACTGCTTCAAACTCTGCGGCGGGAGCTTCGGTTTCGGATTCCGTTGCTTCCTCGCTTACCTCCTCAGATAAAAGCAGGGTGGCCTCTGCCTCAAAGGCGGCTTGGTTAAGCTCCTCTGGGCTTAAATGCTCGGTAGCTTGAATGGCCTCAGGGGCATAGCCCTGTTCAGATTCTTTGAAAAGCGGAACGGGCTGTCCGTTGCTCCAAGCTTCGCCCTCAGGAATTCGAACAGGCTGAGGCTGCAGGGCGGCGTTTTCTTGCTGCAGTGATGCAGGCTGTAGGCCTGTTGCCCCGGAGGTGTGGCCTCTTTTGCCTGTTTTGCCTGTGCGCTTTGTGCGTATGATAGGCTCTGTAAGCGGCACTCTATCGGAGTTTACAGCACTGGGGCGGAAGCTCTTATTGCCGCTTTGCTCGTTGCGAAGGCGCATTTGTTCAATGGATTTTTTGGCTGTTCTGCCTGAGAGGTCTCCAACTACCTTTGGTATTTTATATCTTATAAAGAATAAAATAGAAAAAACAAGCAAAACAATAAAGACTAAAAATGCGGTTGCGGAAAGTGCAAGATAAAATACGCTTAATGTGCTCATTCTTCGCCCCTCCCCTCTGTGTTGATATAGGAACGTTCAATGGCTGTGGCATAGCTCTCGTAATTCGTGGCTATCTGCTCTTGCAGGTCCAGTGAGATATTTTGGGTAACTGTAAGCTCTGCGGCCTTGGCCTTGCAGGTTTGCAGCAAATCCAAAATGCTTGTTTTATCAATGCCTGTTGCGGCAAAGCCCTTGCGCCTGTCGTTAAGCAGATTGTTTATCTCCTGATACATAGTTAGCTTAATATAAGCTGCATCAGGGCTTTGATAGCTATCTACGTTGTTTACGCAGGTGTTAAGGGAGGTAAGCAGAGTTTCGTAATTTTCTGCTGTAGGCTCGTTTGTGCCTGTAACTATATATTGAGAATAGAAGTTGCCTATTGTGTAAAAGCTCTCAGCCAATTTATAATTTTTAAACTTGCTGCTGCCCTGCTGCACAACCTCCTTAAAGTAGGGGTAGGACTTTAGAACTCTGGTTCTAAAGGTATTGTCGCCCCCCGAATAGTAATAGAAGTATGTAAGGCCTATTTCATAGTTAAGGGTTAAAAATTCGCTGCCGTCCTGCTTAAAGCTCTCTTTATTTTGGTTGTAGAGCTGGTTTATCTGCCCGCTCTCAACGTCCCCGAACCTGTTATTATCCTTGTAGGCCTGCAAAAGAGCCACATAGGCGCGGGAATCGTTGTTAATAAGGTTTATAGCATCCTTGTAGGTATCCACCTTTGTGCCGTATTCAGTAGAGGGCGAAATGCCTACCTTTATAGCATAGTTCTTGCTTTTCTCTGTTGAGTAAAGGTACAAGCCGGAAACGCCTGTAAGCAGCATGAGCAGGCATAGTCCTGCGGTAACTGCAAAGGTTTTGAGCTTTTTCTTCTGGGCGTTGCGGTAAACATCGTCCTCTTCCTCATAGTGCTCCAAGGCGTACATTAGCTCTGTGCAGTTTTGGTATCTGTCCTCGGGGTTAAGCTGTGTGCACTTTTGAATAATGCGCTCTAAGCCGCCGGAGAGTGAGGCGTTCCAATAACGTATGGGGTAGAGCTCATAGGGAGGCTCACAAGGGTTCTTGCCTGTTAAAAGGTGATAAAGCGTAACGCCAAGGCAGTAAATATCTGTTCTTGCGTCTGTTTGACCCTTGCCACCAAACTGCTCGGGGGCGGCATAGCCCTTTGTGCCAAGACTGATAGTATCGGCAAGGTTTTGCTCCTTGTACTCCCTTGCAATGCCAAAATCAATAACCTTTAGGTTGCCGTCAGGCTTAAGCATGATGTTAGCGGGCTTCATATCCCTGTAAATAATTGCAGGCTTTTGCAGGTGCAGATATTGCAAAACGTCGCAAATCTGCTTTGCCCACTCTATAACCCTGTCCTGAGGCTGTGCGCCGTACTCGAATATTATCTTATCCATAGGCTCACCCTCTATGTAATCCATTACTACATAGATAGTATCGCCGTTATCAATAATATCCACAATTCTGGGCAAAGACGGATGGTCAAGCCGCTTCATAAGATTAGCCTCGGCCAGCAGGCTTTGCACAATAACTTCGTTGTGCTTGCCGTTTGCCTCTTTTCTAATCTCTTTAACAGCCCACTGCTTGTTAAGCCGTTTATCCATGGCTAAAAATACAATAGACATGCCGCCCTGACCGATTTTTTTAAGTATTTCATACTTACCGTCAATGATGTCTCCTATTTTGGTCACTTAGAACCCCCCTTCCTTTTTCTTACTCCCGTGCCCCTATTAAAATGGCCGAAACATTGTCTCTTTCGTGTCTTAGCTTAACAGTTTCTATAAGCCCCCTGAGATTCCTTGTCATGGCCTCTTTATCGTTTGAAATGCGTGGATTAAGCTCGTTGTAAATCTCATCCTCGCTAATCTCGTGCCTAAATCCGTCTGAGCACAGCATGTAATTGCACGCTCCGCCCACAGTGCCAAAAAGAATATCCGGCGTAACCGTGGCAGAAGCTCCAACGCATTGCAAAAGCACATTCCTTCTTGGGTCGTCCTCCGCCTCTGCCTTTGAAATTCTGCCCCGCTGAACCTCACGGTTAACCACAGTGTGGTCTTCGGTTAGCTGGGTAAGGCTTGAATTAATGCGGTAAACCCTGCTGTCGCCAACGTGAACTATCATGTATTCGTCTTTTACAATTAGGATACCTGTAAAGGTAGTGCCCATTTCTACATGATTATCCTTGGCATACTCCAATATTTTTTGATTTAAGGCCTTAATGATTTGCTCCCAACGCTGGGATAGCTGCTTCCAATCCAGCCCCTCAGGCGATTTGCGTAAAACCCCCGGGAATTCGGTTACAAACCACTGCTTAAAGGCCTTTACAACAGTTGCGCTGGCCAGTTCCCCCTTAGAAAGGCCGCCCATACCGTCACACACCAAGGCCATTACGGCATGTCCAAGCTTTGTTTGTGCATATTGGACACAGATACTGTCTTGGTTGGTGTTTTTGCTTATTCCAATATCTGTGTCGGCCGAAATTATAAATTTCATTGGCCAATGTTCC
>JAISYX010000001.1 GCA_031269595.1 Oscillospiraceae bacterium | reverse complement strand
CTACCGCTGATTATCTATGGAATCCAAAACAGTATGAGCCGTACAGTTCCTTTGAAAGTGCTATTAAGCTGCTTCATCCTGATACATACACATCTTTATCAAGAGTTTTGCCTATGCTTTGGGCGAATGTAATAAACAACAATATCGATTCTGCGGATTACAAAAATCTTGCAAATAAGGTCATAACGTCTGCAAATAGTGGAAATCTTGATATTAAGGCATGTGAGGAATTAAGGACAAAGCTTGCCGAACTCACCGCCGACACCGAGCTTATAAAACAGGATGAAAACAAGAATTTCGTCCAGGAAATTACGCCATGGCTAAACAAGTTTAAGAGCTATTCGTTAATGTTCGATAAACTGCTAAACACAGCGGAGGAAGCCGACAGCAATAAGGCACAAAAGCTGTATGACGAATATTTGCAGCTAAAATCAGAGGCAAATGAAAACACGGCCGTGGTCAGCAGAAAGGTTATAGCACCGGTTTTTAACGCTGTACAAAGATATATCGTGTCAAAAAATGGCTACACGCCGGAGATAACAATAAAAACAAATCTTAAAACACATGAAAATTATAACCTTGAAAACGCCGTCGACGGCGACAGGTTAACCTTCTTCTGGGGATATAATGAGGAGGCTAATTCAACTTATAATGAGAAAATAAATATTCTGACCGGGGATTATGTAGAGGTTGACTTAGGAAGGCCTAAGAGTGTAACGGAAATTGAGATACTGGCGGACGACAATTGGCGCACCAATTACCTTCATAATGCGATACTGCAATATTCGGTGGATGGAAAAACATTTACCAATATTGGCGGCTCTTTTACAGAACCTGAAATAAAGCTGACCGAGCTTAATATAACAGCTCGATATATTCGGTATACATCAACAATGCAGCAGGATCAATGGCTTATTCTTCGTGAATTTACTGTAAAAACGGCATAATAATAACCTGACAGGTTGTTGGCCGGCGTAAGAAATTGCCCCCGTGAGAACCGCTTGTCACAGATGCAAAACGTGTCACACCCCCAATTTTTGTGCACAATTCCCCTCTGCCCCACGCAGAATAAAATTTGACAAATACCTCAAGATATGGTATAATGTAGTGTAATAAAACTTAGGAGAACAGCAAATATATGATAAGCACTCAAAACATAAGTCTGCGCTACGGCGGCCGTGCGCTTTTTGAAAATGTCACCGTTAAATTTACCCCTGGGAACTGTTATGGCCTTATAGGCGCAAACGGTGCGGGCAAATCCACCTTTTTAAAGATACTCTCAGGGGATTTAGAGGCCAACAAGGGCGATGTTGTAATAACTCCCGGGGATCGTTTGGCTGTGCTCAAGCAAAACCATTTTGAATATGACGAATACACCGCAATCAATACGGTTATAATGGGACATAAGCGGCTGTATGAGATAATGCAGCAAAAGGAAAAGCTCTATGCAAAGGCGGATTTTAACGATGAAGACGGCGTGCTGCTAGGTGAGCTTGAGGGCGAATTTGCCGAGCTGGACGGCTGGAATGCAGAATCCGGCGCAGAGATTTTACTAAATGGCTTGGGCATAGATGCGGAGTTTCACTACTCCCTTATGAAGGATTTAGAGAACAGCCAAAAGGTTAAAATCCTGTTGGCACAGGCTCTGTTCGGCAACCCCGACATCCTTCTGCTGGACGAGCCCACAAACCACTTGGATTTAGCCTCTGTGCGGTGGCTTGAGGAGTTCTTAATCAACTTTGAAAACACCGTTATTGTGGTCTCTCATGACAGGTACTTCCTCAATAAGGTGTGCACTCACATTGCAGATGTAGATTACGGCAAAATCCAAATATATGTAGGTAACTATGATTTTTGGTATGAATACACCCAAATGACCCTGCGTCAGGCCAAGGAGCAGAACAAAAAGGCAGAGGCTAAAAAGAAGGAGCTGCAGGAATTCATAGCCCGATTTAGCGCAAACGCCTCCAAGGCAAAGCAGGCTACAGCCCGTAAAAAGCTGCTGGATAACCTTGAATTTGCCGATATGCCCGCCTCCTCCCGCCGCTATCCCTTTGTGCAGTTTAAGGCAGACAGAGAGGTTGGCAAGGAGGTTTTAAGGGTTGAGGGGCTCTCTAAAACCATAGGCGGACGCAAGGTTTTAGATAACATCAGCTTTGTAATAGACCCCCATGACAAGGTGGCCTTTGTGGGCGCAGACAGCATTGCCCGTACCACTCTTTTTAAAATTCTTGTTGAAGAGCTTGAGCCGGATTCAGGCACAATCAAATGGGGCGTTACCACCTCACAGGCCTACTTCCCTCAGGATAACTCCCAGTTCTTTGAGGGGCTGGACATAAGCCTTGTAGATTGGGTTCGCCAATATTCCAAGGACCCGCTGGAAACCACAGTTAGAGGCTGGCTTGGGCGTATGCTCTTTTCAGGCGACGAGGCTCTTAAAAAGGCCAACGTCCTCTCAGGAGGCGAGCGAGTGCGCTGTATGCTGTGCAAGCTAATGCTCTCAGGCGCAAATGTGCTGGTTATGGATGAACCCACCAACCACTTGGATTTGGAATCTATAACCGCACTAAATGAGGGCATGATTAACTATAAAGAAACTCTGCTGTTTGCCTCACACGACCATCAGTTTGTGCAAACAATTGCTAACCGTATAATAGAGGTAAGCGAGGACGGCATAATAGATAAACGCTGCACCTATGATGAATATTTGGAGCAGCTGGATGAAGCAAAGCTGCGCAAGCAAATTAATGAGGTAGATACTGAAGAGGATTGAGGTGTAATGCGTGAAGAAGGCTGTAAAAAATATTATCTCAAGCTATCAGTTTAGATTTCTTTTTCTGTTTTTTATAGTGTGGCTTATTTTGCAATATCTGTTTATTCCTGACGCAGACGATTTTCGCTGGGGCTCACAGTATGGCGTTGATATGCTCAAAAACGGGTTTGACATAGCGGGTAACAACAGATTTTTTAGCAACCTTCTAATTGTATTTTTTGCACGGTTTCTTATTCCAAAAGCAATATTTTATGCATTGATTATGACGGGAATTTATTATTTGATTGTAGAATTTACATCAAAATCAAAGCTTATGTATTCACTAACGGCATTCTTAATTTTTACTGTTTCACCTGGTATTTTTATTGATAGCCTTGTTGTTGCTTCGTTTTTTATGAATTATGGGCTATCACTACTATTTGTACTTTTTTATTTGCATTTTGCTAAGTCCTGCTTTACAAAGCCTTCAAAAAAATTAACAGCAGCTGCCTTAGTTTTTGCTTTTCCTGCCCAGTTAGTTCTTGAAACTGCGTCTATATATTTAGTTGTGCTGAGTTTTTTGTGCCTTGCCCTATACTTTTATAAAAAGCGTAAGGTCACTCTGCCTCTTCTTGCTTGGTGTATTTTATCTATACTTGGCTTTATTGTTTTAATGGCGGGGAGCAAATCTCAAGCTACCGGTCATGCTTATCGAAGAATGGCTTTGCCTTGGGTTGATTATTCAAACAACAATGTTTTAAGAGGCTACCTACCCGATACTTGCATGTCTATCCTTAAAGAGCTTAAAATGCTTGGTATTGTACCTGTTGCGATTATTTCTATTTTGCTTATAGTTATGATTGTTAAGCTTAATATAAAAAAATCAAAGTCCGCTTTTCTTATTGCTTGTATATTAGGCTACAATGTGTTATTCCCATTGGTGATTGTCTCAATTTACTTCTTTAGCGACACAATTCCCTCATACAGCCTTACTGCTTATACCATTGCATTTTTTGAGGTGTTTGTTAGCATTGCATTTGTTGCACTAAGCTTTTATATCTTTAATATATGTATAAAAGATAAGCGATTAAAGCAAGGGATATTTTTCTTGTTGGGCTCAATGCTGATAGTTATTCTTCCCTTAATGTTCATTTACCCAACAGGGCCACGAAATCTTCTTTTGGTGGCTGTGTTTATAATAATGATGATAAATTCATTGCTTGAATACATGATAGACCAAGGCTTGATAAAAATAAGTATAAAGAAGATAAGTCTAACTGCTCTTACAGGATTCTTAATTGTAGCATGTGGATATTCTGCAATCTATGGGGTAATCCATTATAAGTTTTGGAAACGGCAAGAATATATTGAAGCACAGGCTGCACAAGGATCAAAGATAATCTACGCAGAACGTCTTCCCTTGGGCTACTTTACACATTTCCCTAACCCTACCGACCCACTTTATGCTAATTCTTTTAATGTATACTTTAAATTAGATGAAAATATCATATTTACAGAAGTTCATTAATCAAAAATTATTTTGGAGGAAATTATCATGGCATGTTTTGTTGCACCATTAACAGAGGCCATTGCTGTTTCGCTAATCAAAAAGGCCGCAAATAAAAAGGAGGCTCAGGCTGGGAGTGAATCAGTTAGCCCCTCTGTACCCAAGCTGCTGCTCTCAAAGCTGGGCTCACTTGAAAAGCTGCTGTGGGGCGGCTCTGCCCTGCTTATTATTGAGCATATCTGGCACGGTGAAATAAGCTTTACTGCGCCCTTCTTTACAGCCGCCGCAGAACAGGGCGGGCTTGCTCAAATGCTGCTGGAGATAGGTACTGTAGGTGTGTCTATGTCCCTTATTTTAACCTTGCTTTGGGCTGGAGCGGTAGTAGTTGCCCACAAAATAACCGCCCCTTCAAACGTGTTGGAAGAGGTCAAATAAATGTGTTTGCTATTAACAATTCTAGCCGCCGTTATTTCGGGGGCTTTATGGCGGTTAGGCTCAAAGAGCCTTGGCACACTTGCGCTTATCTATACAGGAGCTGCTGTAATGTGGCTGGTTGATTGCTTTTTTGCCTTGGCAGAGGGCGAGCCTTTCCTAAATATAAGCCTTGACGACAGCCTTTTGGGTGTGCTTGTCATTGCCTGCGGTGCAGTGCTTTGGCTTGCGCTTTGTGCCTTTAAAAAGCTTAGAGTTAAAAAATCAACATAAATTAAGGAGAATTAGATATGCATAAGAAAATATCAAGTGTTTTAATAGCTGTGATTTTTTGTGCCCTATTTACGCTTACATCCCTTGCGTGGGGTCCTGCAAGCCGAAAAACCTATACCTCACAGGATAAGGTCACAGAACCCACCTTTAACTCAGTAACCGACCTAAAGGGCTTTGGCGATGAGCGCAATTTTGTCAGTATTCGTGAGGCAGGCGTGGGCAACTACGGCGATGAAGTTACGCTGGTTCAGGGCAAGGAATACGAAGTTTACATTTTCTTTGAGAACAACTGCGACAGCGAGCTTAACGACATCATAAACAAAAACGGCGTTGGCATTGCCGTAGACGTGCGTCTTAATGCCATAGTTCCTAAGACAGTTAAGGCCGGTGAGAGATTGCCTATTACCTCAGCTATAAGCTCGGCTAACACTGTGCCTGCCGAAATATGGGACGAAGCCTATGTCACGGCAACAAATGATATAGACTTGCGCTATGTTCCCGCCTCTGCAATAATACACTCAAACGGTGCAGTAAACGGCCGAGTGCTTCCTGATACTCTGTTCAGCGAGACCGGCACTTTCTTAGGCTATGACTCCTTAAACGGCGTAATTCAGGGCGGTGCTCAATATTCAGGCTATGTGGTTTACAAGCTCAAAGCAGACGCTCCTGATTTTACCATAGATTCCTTTGTTTCAAGTAACGGCAAGGACTTTTTAGAGAAAATCGCCGCTAAGCCGGGCAAGGAGCTTACCTTTAAAATAGTATACAAAAACACAGGCACAACAGACCAAAACGACGTAACCATAAAGGATGATTTGCCGGACTTTATGTCCTATGTTAAGGGCTCTACAGTGGTGGTAAACGCCTCAAACCCTAACGGCTTAACCTTAGATGATACAAACGGAAACATCACCACAGGCATAAATATAGGCGGCTACGGAAAGGGTGCAACAGCCGAAATTACCTTTAAGGCCAAAGCGGCTAAAAAGAGCGATATTGCTGATAAAAATAGAATTACAAACCTTGCCTATGCCATAACAAATAACGGTACCAAATCAGATTCCATAGATGTAAGCATAAATGCAGGCGCAAAAAACTCGGTATTTGGACTTATTTTGATTTTTGTAATAGGCGCAGCGGCCTTGATAGCCATAGGATATTTTGTGCTGCCTATGTTAAGGGCTAAGAAAAAATAAGGAGAACCCACATGAAAATCAAAACAGCTATTGCATTAATATTGACAGCTTTGCTGCTTTTGCAAACCACAGGCTGCGGTACTTTAAAGCTTGACCCCAGTCCCGAGGACTCAATTGCAGCAGATACCCGAACTCTTGCAGCTTTCAAGCAGGCCTTTATAGATGCCGGCTGCACTGTTACGCACGACAGCAACAAGCCTATGTTTAAAATAATAGGCGCAGTAGATGCCGTTCATTTCTATGTAAAGGGTGAGGATATAGATGTTGGCGGTGTGGGGGTTGCAAGGTTTGATGATGTTGTGAAGATATATCAGTATGAATCTCCCTTTGCCGTGGCGCAGGCTAAAGAAAAAAGCAAGACAGTAAACATTAAAGCTTGGCCTGAAAATGGCAAATTTATTATAGAAACAAGCAATAAGGATCTGATTAAAATTTTTGAACAAGTAGCTCTATCAGATAACACAATTTAGCTCCTACAGGAGGAACAAATGACCAAAAAACCAGCCTACAACAACGAAAGCATATCATCTCTAAAGGGTGCGGACAGGGTTCGCAAACGCCCCGCTGTTATATTCGGCTCAGACGGCCTTGATGGCTGCGAGCACGCTGTTTTTGAGATACTCTCCAACTCAATTGACGAGGCCAGAGAGGGCTACGGCAGCAAAATCCTTATCACTCGCCATGCCGATTTATCCATTGAAATTGAGGATTTTGGGCGGGGTATCCCTGTGGATTACAACCAAAACGAGAGCCGCTACAACTGGGAGCTTGTCTTTTGTGAGATGTATGCCGGAGGCAAGTATAATAACGATGCCGCCGAAAGCTATGAATTTTCACTGGGACTTAACGGCCTTGGCCTTTGCGCAACCCAATATGCCGCCGAATATATGGATGTAGACATACGCCGTGACGGCTTGCGCTACACCCTGCATTTTGAGGACGGCGAGAACGTAGGCGGCCTTAAAAAAGAGCCCTATACCAAAAAGGATACAGGCACAAGAATCAAATGGAAGCCCGACCTTAAGGTGTTTACAGACATTGATATTCCCATAGACTACTATCAGGATATAATCAAGCGTCAGGCCATTGTCAATGCGGGTGTGGTCTTCCTCTTAAAGGACGAGGCAGAGGGCAAAACCTATGAGTTTTGCTATAAGGAAGGCATTACCGACCATGTCAAGGAGATTGTGGGCGAGCACGGTATCATACCCACGCAGTTCTGGCGCACCGAGCGCAAGGGGCGTGACAGAGAGGATAAGCCCGATTACAACGTTAAAATAAACGCTGCTGTCTGCTTTTCTAACAGGGTAAACCTTACGGAGTATTACCACAACTCAAGCTGGCTGGAGCACGGCGGTTCGCCTGATAAGGCGGTGCGCTCGGCCTTTGTCTCTCAAATTGACGCCTACTTAAGGAATAACAACAAGTACAATAAAAAGGAGAGCAAAATCACATATCAGGATATTGAGGATTGCCTGCTTATTGTAATTTCCTCCTTCTCCAACCAGACTTCATACTCCAACCAGACAAAAAAGGCTATAACCAACAGGTTTATTCAAGAGGCCATGACAGACTTTTTAAAGCATCAGCTTGAGGTCTACTTTATAGAAAATCCCTTGGATGCTGAAAAAATCTGCGGACAGGTGCTAATTAACAAGCGTTCACGTGAGGATGCCGAAAAAACCCGCATGAACCTCAAAAAAAAGCTGACCTCTACCATGGATGTCACCTCACGGGTGCAAAAATTTGTAGACTGCCGCAGCAAGGATCTAAATGAGCGTGAGCTGTTTATAGTGGAGGGAGATTCGGCCTTGGGCTCCTGCAAACTGGCTAGAAACCCAGATTTTCAGGCTATAATTCCCGTGCGGGGTAAGATTCTTAACTGCCTTAAGGCCGATTATGATAAGATTTTTAAAAACGATATTATCACCGATTTAATCAAGGTTTTGGGCTGCGGAGTAGAGGTTAAATCCAAAGCCAACAAGAACCTAAATTCATTTGATTTAGAGGCTCTGCGCTGGAGCAAGGTTATAATTTGTACAGATGCCGACGTAGACGGCTTTCAGATACGCACGCTTATTCTAACCATGCTGTTTTGCCTTACTCCAACACTTATTGAGGTTGGCAAGGTGTATATTGCAGAATCTCCCCTATATGAGATTAACACAAAGGATCAAACCTATTTTTGCTATAATGAGCAGGAAAAATCAGAGGTATTAAATAAGATTAACGGTAAAAAATATAGCATACAGCGGTCAAAGGGCTTGGGCGAGAATGACCCAGCAATGATGAGCCTGACCACAATGGCTCCTGAAACCCGCCGTTTAATCAAGGTTTTGCCCACAGATGAAGAGGCTACAATTAAAATGTTTGACGTGCTGCTGGGTGATAATCTGGCAGGGCGCAAGGAATTTATAGCAGATAACGGGCATCTTTACATTGAAATGGCAGATGTTAGTTAAATGGGTATCTCTAAAAAACGGTAGGGGCAGACCTATGTGTCTGCCCAAAGACAGAAATTTTGCGGCAATCTAGGGCAGACACATAGGTCTGCCCCTACAAACAAATTGGAGGTTGAATTATGTACAAGAAGAGCTTTTGGCGGGGCGCAGGCTTTGCCGCACTGTATTTTGCGGTGTTTCTGGTTGTTCAGTTTGCAGTTAGTATTGTGGGCATGGTAATATGTGTAGTCAATAAAGCTTCAACGGATAGCACCTTCCTTGAAAAAGTAACGAGTAACGACATCCAAACTGCCACTAATGCTTTAATGAGTGCAATAGCAGGCAATCCTACAAACTACATGCTGCTTATTTACTCTGTTCTTACCACAGCGGCCGTTCTTATCTTCCTACTGATTACTAAACGCAATCCGCTTAAAATGCTGGAGATTAACAAGCTGCATCCTGTAAGCTATGTTGTGGCTATAGTCATGGGTGTTGCTATGCTTTTATTTGTTGGCTGTGTAATAGACCTAATCCCCTTCCCGCAAAGCTGGATTGACCAGCTGAACAATACCTTTGACCCAATGATGAGTGCCTCTTCTGTTCTGGCCATTCTTGCCATAGGCATATTCGGCCCAATTAACGAGGAGCTGATATTCAGAGGCGGAATAATGAACTCCATGCGCAGAGATTCCACTTCGGTTGTTGGCATTATAATCTCCTCCCTTGCCTTTGGATTAATGCACGGCATACCGCTGCAAATCTGTTACGCCACCTTTGTGGGCGTGCTGATTGCCTTGGTATTCCATTTTACAAAATCTATTGTGCCCTGCATTATCATCCATATTGTTAACAACACAACAACTACCTTGATGAACATCTACGCTGATTACTTCCCTGAAGACTTCTTAAAGAAGGGCACGCCCTCATTTGGGATGGCTTTAGGTGTGAGCGGCATTTTGCTTGCTCTCGGCCTGTGTGCATTTTACTTTATCGAGCGTAACAAACGCTATGCAAAGGAATTTTCAGGCAAGGCGATTGCAGAAGTACCGCAAGCGTAAGTGGATACTCTAAAAACTGTAGGGGCAGACCTATGTGTCTGCCCAAAAACAAATATTTTACGGTAATCTAGGGCAGACACATAGGTCTGCCCCTACGGATTTTTTAATTTAAATTTGCGCAGCAAATCATCATAATTATGCATTAAAAAAAGCTGAACCACAGCAACTGCGGTTCAGCTTTACTTGTCATTATTAATTATCAGGCAACTACAAAGGCTTGGGCTAAACCAACCTTTTTGCCTGCTGCATCTATGGCATAGGCTCTTACCGTATAGCTCCCCGCCTCGCTTGGGGTGTAAGAGAAGCTGTTGGAGTCTGTATACAGCACCTTATCATAAACCTTGCCTCTCCCTGTAATGTAAAAGGCGTATTTAACGGTAGCTCTGCCGCCAATCACATTGGCTGTAAAGGTATAGGTGTTGCCAGTCTTAGCGGTGCTTATATCAATAAACTCAAGGGGCGTAACAGGTGTTACTGTCACTGTGCAGGAGGCCACCTTGCCTCCGTCAGCTGTTGTTGCCGTGATAACCGCTGTGCCGTGTGAACCCGCCGTGACTACGCCTTTATCCACCGTGGCAACACTAGGATTATCGCTGCTCCAGGTGACATTCTTGTTTGTGGCGTTTGCAGGGCTAACAGTTGCGGTTAGAGCTTCACTCTCCCCCTCAATCAGGCTTATTGCGCTTTTGTTAAGGCTCACGCCTGTAACTGCGATAGCGTCAAATCCGCCCCAAAGCTCAATTTCATCAATGAATGTCCATGCGCTGCCTGTGGGTATGATAGTTATTTTAACATATCTTGCGGTAGCTCCGTCTAAATTGATTGACTGGAACTTCTTTGTCTGGTCTGCATCGTCTACAGAGGCTGCGCCTATTGTGTCAAACAGCTGATAATTTGAGCCGTTTGCTGAGGTCTCAATTTTAATCTCGTTTGGCAGTACAATGTAATAGTCTTTTATTTGCAAAAAGTTAAGAGTTACCTTGTTAATCAGCCGTGAAGAGCCTAAATCAAGGGTTATAACAAAGGGGCCTCCCCCGCTTAAGCCCGCCCAGGCAGAGTATATATCCCCCTTGCCCGCACTGCCGTATACGCCGTCTGTAAGCTTGGTTTTAGATGAATCGGGGTATGTGCTTGCAGGGTCAATTGAATAGCTGTAGCTACCGGAATATTTGTTTTTAAACGATGTTCCGGCGGGAGTACTAACCGCAACCGTGTTAGATTTTTGTGACTCGTTGCCCGCAGCGTCAAAGGAGCTTACGCTGTATTGATATTGGGTGTTCTCCTTTAATTGAGTGTCTGCATAAGCAACATTGTTTGAATATAGCTTTTTAACAAGTATACCGCCTCTGTAAATGTTGTAGCCAACAACACCAATATCATCACTTGAGGCCAGCCATGTAAGCGAAATGGTTGAGCTATCCGCCGCAGTGCCCGTTAAGCTTAATGGTGTGCTAGGAGGGTTTGAATCCACGCTGCCTGTGTTGTAGTAATTTTTATATGTCTGATAATACTCAGGGCGCACCTCCTGTGGGCTCATATAGTGGTTAAAGCTAAAGGAGGTGTAGGTTGTAACATAGGGCTTTACGGCCTCCATATCCGCAACTATAGTGCCTATAGGCATGGGCTGCCAGTCTGAGTTAAAGATTTCAACATCAGACCAAAGCTCGCATATTCCGGCTTTTCCTGCGTCGTTTATAGCGTTAAGTGTGGCCTCATACCAAGGTGCAATCTGATTAGTTTTGGCGTGTCCTGCGCCTATTCCGTCCTGTAGGGCTATAATGGTGAAATCAACCCTTTCTAAAATGTACCTCCACATGGTTCTCCAGCCGGCAGTTTGAAGCACAGAGGTATCCGGATTGATGTTATAGAAGGGCGAGGTCATTATAGGCTTGCCCGGGCTTAGCTGCTTAATAACTGGGACTAGCTTGTTATAGTAATTCACAAGATTTTGCAGCTTGTTGGTATCAGGCGCAGAGCCTGTGGGCAAATTGTAGTTCCAGTTATCCACCTCAAAGGTTACATACCAGCCCTTAAATGAAGGGTGATGCCCATATCTTGCCCACAATTCACGCACAAGTGCCTCTGAATAAACGGCCTCTTGATTAAGCCAAGGGACATTGTTGGCATAGTTAGTAAAAAAGACTTCATTAAGCTGCAAGCCTACATAAATATCCATGCCCAGCTCGTCGCCCAAGAGCATAGACTTTTCAACCACATCAATGCTGTAATTATGCGTAAAGCCTGCTATAGATGTTGGGTATATGGTGGTTTTGCTAAGGGAGTCGGCTGTCCACTGCAAAATTAGGTGATCCATTCCAGCCTCTTGCATTAGCCTGTATTCCTCTCTCCAGTGGGCGTCGCTCCAGCCCTCAACTAAGGGCGGTTGGATAAAAGAACCCGCAAGCTGCGGTGAGCCCGTTACAGCGTCGGCAGCTTCCAGTGCATATGCGGGCAGAGTACCCCCAATACAAGCCAAAACCAGAAGCAAGCAAAATAATTTTTTCATTCCCAAAACCATCCTCTCTCTTAATATAAACACCTGTGCTTTGAGGTAATTGTACCATATACAGAATTATTTGTAAAGGATATTTTAGGCCAAGTTAAAGCCTAATTTCACTAAAGCTTGAAAATAGTGCAGTGCTGTTGTATAATAGAATAAACAAAATAAGGAGGCGCATTATGGCAACAGATTTAACCCAAATTCCGGGCATAGGCAAAAATATGGCTCAGCATCTTATCAACGCAGGATACCCCGATATAGACTCACTAAAAGGGCAAGAGCCCGATGAAATTTACCGCAGAGACTGCGAGTTTTTGGGCTTCCCTGTTGACCGCTGCGCACTGTACGCCTACCGCTTGGCGGTGCACTATGCCGATAATGATGGCAAGCTGCCCGCAAACAAATCTAACTGGTGGAATTGGAAGGATTGAAATGACATACGATGTAAAATTAACAGAGGGCATTGCCGTAATAAGCAGTAAAAATCAAATTATAACTAATGCGCAGTCTGCGCTGGACTTACTGGCAAGCATTAATTACAATTATAATACTTATAAAATTGCAGTTGATAAATCTGCTGTGCATGAGGATTTTTTTAAGCTTTCAACAGGGCTGGCAGGCGAGATTGTGCAAAAATTTGTCAATTATAATTGCAGGCTTGCAATTATAGGAGATTTTTCAAGCTACACCAGCAAGCCGTTGCAGGATTACATCTACGAGTGCAACAAGGGGCGGCATTTGTTTTTTGTTGCCAATGAGCAGGAGGCTATTGCAAGGCTTAAAGGAGCGTGATTAGTTTGAACCCCAAAACCTACTAAAGAGGCAAAATTTATATAGGGAGTGGATATTTTGAAAAAAATAAGAATGGTAGGGCGCAGGCACAACAAACACTTTTTTAATAAAATGTTTGTGTGCGGGCTCTCTAACACATGGTGTTTTGTATGCAAGCTATAATGCAAGCTATAATGGAATCTATATTTGATGTTGCGTATCTGGTCGTTGCTGTAACTCTGGGCCTTTTAATTTTGCGAAAATCTAAAGGTCTAAAGCAATACGCCTTGTTTGGCATAATGACAATCATTTTAGGCTGCGGCGACGCATTCCATCTTGTGCCCCGCATTTGGGCACTTAACACCACAGGCGTGGCAAATCACGCAGCAGCATTGGGCTTTGGCACACTTGTTACCTCTATTACAATGACAGTGTTTTATGTTATTTTATATCATGTTTGGCGGCTGCGCTATGATATACAAGGCAAGCAATGGTTAACCGCTATTATCTACATACTCTCTGCTGTAAGAATCGGGCTTTGCCTCTTCCCTCAAAACAATTGGCTAAGCGTAGATGCGCCTCTATCTTGGGGCATTTACCGCAATATTCCCTTTGCTGCTTTGGGGCTTATTCTTGTTATTTTGTTCTTCCAAAAACGGGCAGATAAGGCCTTTCGCTTCATGTGGCCGGCAATTTTGCTCAGCTTTGCGTTTTACGCTCCCGTTGTGCTCTTTGTTGATTCAATCCCCCTGCTGGGAATGCTGATGATACCCAAAACTATATGCTATGTGTGGATGATTTGCATGGGATACAGCGCAGTAAAAAAGCAAGGTTCAGGAGAACATAAATGAAAATAAATAAACCAAATATCCCTGAAAATCTTGCTGCAACAGATGATTTAGCAGGGCTAATTTATCGCTCTCAAGAAGAGGAAGTTGACATTACAGCCCAAAAGATAAAAGATTCTTCCCTTGCTAATATGGACATACCAAACCTTTGCTTTAAGCAAACTATTTTTGAAAACTGCAAGTTTGACCATTGCACCTTATTCAACGCTACTTTTATTGATGTAATATTTCAGTCCTGCGATATATCAAACAGCAGCTTTAGCAATGGATATTTTAACAGATGTCAGTTTATTTCTTGCAAAGGGATTGGGGCAAGTATGCAGGATGTCAATTTACAAAACATATCCCTGCACAACAGCAACTTTAAATACGCTAACTTAAATTCAGCCCTGCTCAAGAATATCAGCATTATAGAAAGTGATTTTAGCGATGCTGATATTGTGGAGTGCCAATTAACTAATGTGGAGCTCTGCCGTGTGAAATTCATCAATACCAGCTTTTTTAAAACACCGCTAAAGGGCATAGACTTTTCCACAAGCCAAATTGACGGCATAGTTCTCTCTGGCGAAGAGCTTAAAGGTGCTATTGTAAGCACCTGCCAAGCCGCTGAATTAGCAAGGCTGCTGGGGCTTATTATTAAAGATTAAAAGGAGCTAATTATGAACCCAAAAACCTACGAATTTACCGCAACCATAAAAAAAGTCCAAAAAATCAACGGGGCTTATATTGAAATCCCATTTGATGTTAAAGCCGAATTCGGCAAGGGCAGAGTTCCTGTATATGCTGAATATGACGGAAAAACCTACGGCGGCAGCATAGTCAATATGGGCGTGAAAAATCCAGACGGCTCAGTCTGCTATATCATAGGCATACGCAAGGAAATTAGAGAGAAAATAGGCAAGCAGCCCGGCGACTCTGTGCACGTCACACTGACAGAGCGCACACCTATCAAGGATACAAGCCCCGCTACCATTGATGAATACATAGACGAACAGCCCCCTGAGGTGCAGCCTCTCCTGCAACAAATCCGTGAAGCTATCCACGCAGCCGCACCCGATGCAATCGAAAAAATGTCCTGGCAAATGCCAACCTTTTGGCAGGGGGAAAATCTAATCCATTTTGCAGCCAACAAAAAGCACATAGGCATCTACCCGGGAGGTGAGGCCGTGGGCGTGTTTGCAGAGCGGCTCACGGGCTACAAGACCTCAAAGGGGGCAATACAGCTGCCGTTGGAAAAGCCCATTGACTATGCGCTAATTGCCGATATTGTGCGGTGGAGGCTGAAGAACAGGAAATAATCGCCGCTTCAAAGAAAGGTTGATTCTATGCCATTTGATTTTAAAAAAGAGTATGCCGAGCTGTACACGCCAAAAACCAAGCCGTCTATTGTCACCGTGCCGCCCATGACCTTCATTATGATTGACGGCCATGGCGACCCAAACACTGCCCCTGAATATCAAAATGCAATTGAAGTGCTGTACGGGCTTGCATACACCATAAAGATGAGCAAAAAAGCCGATAAACAGCCTGAGGGATACTTTGATTTTGTTGTGCCTCCCTTAGAGGGGCTATGGTGGTCAGAGGGCGAGCCCTCAGATATGTGCAGTGTGGATAAATCGGCGTTCTTTTGGACAGCAATGCTTCGTCAGCCTGATTTTGTCAATGAAAGTGCCTTTGCTCAGGCAAAAGAGACCCTTGCAAAAAAGAAGCCTCATTTAAACTTAAGCCTTGCTAGGCTTGAGCTTTTTGAAGAGGCCTTGTGTGCTCAAATTATGCACATAGGCTCATATGATGATGAGCCTGCAACCCTTGCCCTGCTGGATAAATTTATTGCCGAGAGCGGCCGCTCTCTTGATATTTCTGAAAGCCGCCGCCATCATGAAATATATCTTAGCGACCCACGTAAAACTGCAGCCGAAAAGCTAAAAACAGTTCTTCGGCACCCTATTTTGTAAATTTTTTGTTGACATATCAGCACAGCCAAAAAGCCCATACCTTAGCCATTTTCAACCCATAAAAAACCGCCTGAAATCACACAAAATTTGACTTTCAACCGGAAATATGCTATACTAGAAGTTGGAAACCAGAGGCTAGAAGCTAGAAATTGCCCAGTTGCAGCTCCCTCTATAAATTCAGATTAAACTACTTTTTAAGCAAATCACTATATATTTTTAAACGAGTAGGGGCACGGTATGCCGTGCCCCTATTACCTTGAAACGGCTAAAGCTTTACTTTTGCACACAGACTGGGCGAGATGTGTGAGAGCGGGAGGAATGTTACTTTTCTATTGCCTCGCTGACGTGCGTCATTGCGAGCACCACTATGCTTGAGTGCATCCTGCGGTTACGAGTGCGAAGCAATCCAGTGGGACTCAAGCATTGTGCTGCTGTGAAGCATCTGTCCTTGTTCCACTGGATTGCTTCGCACACCACGCTTTGTGTTTGTTTTGGCTTTGCTGCGTGCTCGCAATGACGCAGCTTTTATGGCTTCAAAGTCATTTGGTGCACCGCTGTAACTTTATGGGCGAATTTGAAGTTTTAAGATTTATAAAATACTATGATATTTGCAAAATCAAAATATTGTGCGGCAAAGATTGGAGAACCCAAAATGAGCAAAATACAAAAGCAGAGCAAGCAAGCTATCCTTACCACAATTTTATTTGCGGCCTATCTGCTGGCCTTAGTTTGGCTGATTCTTTTTAAGCTGTATCCTGTTATTCACGGCATCGCATTTGGTGTCCGCTCGGTTAACCTGATTCCTTTTTACAGCTCCGGTGGCTGGAGCGAGGTGTGGGAAAATTTTGCGGCATTCATCCCCTTTGGCCTGTTTATTGGCGTGCTTAAACCAAAATGGTCACTTTGGAATAAGCTGCTGCCTATCCTTTGCACCAGCCTTGCCTTTGAGCTTATCCAGCTTGCGGCCGGAATAGGCCGCAGCGACATAACCGACTTAATCAGCAACGTCTTGGGCGGGTTGCTGGGCATAGGCATATACGCTCTGCTACTCCGATTTTTCGGACACAAGGCAAACACAGCCGTGCTCATTATCATACTGATATTTGCGCTTATACCCCTATTTGTCATTGGTACGATTGTGCTGGGTAGATTGGGGATTAGGCAAGTGCTACGGTAAATGTTAAACCCCAAGGAGTGAAAAAAGTGACTAAGCCCCACAAAACAATCAATATCTCCTGCGACCTTCCGGCCAATGCTAAACAAATCTGGCCGCTTTTGCTGCGCATAGATACCCTAAAATACATTGCCGCCCCCTATGCGGCATTTGTGCCGCTTTCATCTGATACTGCAAATTGGAACGAAGGTGCAAGCCTGTTGTTCAATTTGCGAATTTGGGGCTTTATCCCATTGGGAACACACACTGTGTTTATCAAAAGGATTGATGAAGAAAATCTGCTTATCCAAAGCGAAGAACATAACAGGCATGTACCTGTGTGGAATCATAAAATCACGCTCACACCGCTTAATAATCATGCAACGCATTACACAGACGAGGTGGAAATATGCGCAGGAGCGTTAACATGGCTTGTTGCACTCTGGGCAAATTTGTTTTATAGACACAGACAAAAGAAGTGGCGAAAGCTTTGCAAAGAATATTAAAGAAAGGCAGTGCTAATTTTGAAAAAGAACTCGGAAAGGACGCAGGAAGCCCATCAAAATATTGTTCATAATGTTTTGTGTGCGGGCTCTCTGACACATGGTGTCGCATATGCCAAAACCACGTAAAATGCTAAACAACTGCAGCACCCCGCACATACAGTCGCTAATGCAGCTAATTTCTACCCAGAGCAAGCCCACGGTAGCCAAATGGGCAGTAGATTACGCCGAACGTATCCTTCTACCCTTGTGGAATAAATACTCCCCCACTGACAACCGCCCCCGCCTCTCGCTGGAGGCAGCACGGGCAACAATAGCGGGCACTATCAAGTGGAACACGGGGCTGAATACAGCCGTGCAGGCCTGCAACAAGGCCTCCAATGACGCAGAGGATACCCCTGCCCCACGAGCCGCCGCTCGGGCAATTGCCCAGTGCTCCTCCGCCATACACTCCGCAAGCCACTCAATAGGGCTTGCCTTGTACGGAGCGTTGGCCGTGGCGTACGATGAGCTGGGCGTTAATGCGCCTTGGCAGGAGCTTACAGCCCGTGCCGAAGAGGAGTGCGGCAATATGCTTAGCGCATTGCAGGCCGTAGCCGTAGAGAATGAGCCTAAGCCCTGCAAAACAGGTTGGGAGTGCTGAGAAAGCGCACAAGTAGCCATCCCTCGCTTTCAAAAATATCAGTTGCAAAGCGATAGGAATTCGGGTATAATAAAATGTGGAAGTTTACATCAGCTTCAAAATCCCTTTGACAGTCAGGAGTAATACAATGCAAAGTAACCCGCTATTTAACACCTTTAATAAATTAGCCTCTATCTACAGCCCCTCATTTGATGAGCGGGAGCTTTGTGATGCCCTTAAAGCCCTGCTAAGCCCCCTTGGCGTCTCCTTTGAGGAGGATACCATACAGGGCGGCAGCTGCGGCAATCTCTTCGGCAGGCTTGCAGGGGAGCTTAACGGCGAGCCAATTCTGCTCTCCTCCCATATGGATACAGTTGAGCCAGCCCGCGGCAAGCAGGCCATTTTACACGAGGACGGCCGCATTACTTCCGATGGCACTACTATACTGGGTGCAGATAATATCTCCGGCATATGCATAATTCTGGAGGCTCTGCGCCGGATTAGGGAGGCAGGCACTCCCCACCGCTCTGTTGAACTCCTCTTCCCTGTGGCCGAGGAGCGTTACGGCGCAGGCTCTGCCCTGTTTGATTACAGCAAGGTCAAGGCTCACACTGCCTTTGTGCTGGATTTAAGCGGCGAGATAGGCACTGCAGCCAACGCAGCCCCCACAATCTTCTCATTTGAGATTACCGCCGCAGGCAAGGCCTCACACTCAGGCCTAGCTCCTCAAAACGGAATTAACGCAATAACAGCCGTAGCAAGCGCAATCTCTAAGCTTAGCTGGGGCGAGCCTGAACAGGGCTTAACCGCCAACATAGGCCTAATTAAGGGCGGCGAGCTGGGCAATATAATACCCGCCCTGTGCTCTGTTACAGGCGAGATACGCAGCCTTAATCACAATGCCGTTTTAAAGCACTGGCAAAGGGTTAAAGCAACCTTTGAGCAGGAGGCGGAAAAGATAGGTGCAACGCCGGAATTCACATTTAAAACAGAGATTACCGCCTATGAAACCCCAATGGACAGCACCGCTGTCAAGCTCTTCAAAAAGGCCTGTGAAAAGAGCGGCATTACAGCCGGAATTCACCCCACCTTGGGGGGCAGCGATAACAACAACTTTGCTCTGCACGGCATAGAGGGCTTGGTTTTGGCCTGCTCCATGCATGAGGTGCACAGTGTGCGTGAATACGCCCTATTGCAAGAGCTGGAGCAGTGCACGGAGCTTTTAATTAATATACTCACGGAGGAAGAAGCAAAATGAAGAGCCCCCTGCAATATCAAAGAACCGAATACGACTGCGGCCCAACAAGCTTTATGAACGCCGTGAGCTTCCTTTTTAACCGTGAGGAGATACCGCCGGAGGTTTTGCGCAATGTTATGCTCTATACTCTGGATAGCTACAACAGCAAGGGCGAGGCCTGCAAGCACGGAACCTCGCAAATGGCAATGTCCTTTGTGGCGGGCTGGCTTAATCAATACGCCAAGGCGGCCAAGTTCCCCATTGCCTGTGAGTTTATTGAGGATGACGATGTACATATCAGCAGTAACAGCCAAATCATTTCGGCCTTGCAGCAGGGCGGCGC
>JAISYX010000098.1 GCA_031269595.1 Oscillospiraceae bacterium | reverse complement strand
CCATCATCGCCTTTACCATGCGGGCTAATCTATCTGTCTCGTCGGCCACCTTTTGCATGTATTCCCTGTGCTTTTCAGGAGGGATAACCCCCTCCAGCATACCGTGCACAAAGCCTGATATGCTTGTCATTGGAGTTTTGAGCTCGTGGGAGACATTTGCAAGAAAGCTCCTGTGCATGGTCTCTGAGGAGGAGAGACTATCGGCCATATTGTTAAAGGATTTAGCCAGCTGCCCCAATTCATCCTCTGAGTGCACAGGCACTCTCAGGCTAAAATTGCCGTTGGCAAAGGCTCGTGTGGCAGAGGCAATCTGGCTCATTGGGCGGGTTAGCCTATAGGCTATTGCATATGCCATCATAACACACACGGCAATGGCTACTATTATTGTAACAGCAAACACCCGCTGCATCTCGTTGGCAACAGTATCTGCCGAGTTTGTGGAGGACGCAGCAAATACCACACCTATTTTAACCAGCTTATTTTCATCATCATAGGCATTAATTGGCACACCTACAAGATAATGATCCTCTTCGTATATGCCGTCCATAGTGCCAACAGATCTAAAATTGCTTTTTTGCGCCAAAATCTTATCTATAAAAGAGTTTGAAAATCTGTGTTCAAAGTGCGTGCAGCAGTTTCTGTCGTTTGCGTTAACAGGCTCGGAGCAATAGGTTGTTTTTCCGTCGAGACCTACTATAAATATATCCGCCTCCAGGCTTTTGCCCAAAACTGTAATTACATCTAATGTGCGTTCTGAAATTTTAAAGTCAACACGCTTGCTGCCGCCATCATCTTGTATGATCATAATGGCTGTCTGCCCTGAAAGCAGGGCAACGTTTTTTGCGCTGTTTTCCAGCAGGGTTTGATTTTCGTTTTTAATTCTATCAGATGAAAAGGTAAGCAAAACCAAGCCCAAGATAACAGAGCAAGCAATAAGCACTGTAGAAACTGAGATCAAAGTCTTTATAAAGATTCGGCCGTACAAAAGCTTTTTGGTTTTGCGAATAAACCTTTTAATCTGTTCCTGCATTAATTATTCCTTTACTTCAAATTTATATCCAACGCCCCAAACTGTTTTAAGCGACCATTTTTCAGAGACGCCCTCAAGCTTTTCTCTAAGTCTTTTAACATGAACGTCAACCGTGCGGGAATCACCGTAGTAATTAAAGCCCCAAACCTCGTCAAGCAGCTGGTCACGGGTAAACACTCTGTTGGGGTTGCTGGCCAAATGGAATATAAGCTCCATCTCTTTAGGGGGAGTATCCACCTGAATGCCGTCTACCTTAAGCTCATAATTGGTAAGGTTGATTGAGAGCTTATCGTAAACAACCTCCTTGGAGCTGCTCTCCTCCTGTGCGGTTGTGCGGCGGAGCACCGCCTTAATGCGGGCGACAATCTCCTTTGCGTCAAAGGGCTTAACTACATAGTCGTCTGCGCCCAATTCAAGCCCCAAAACCTTATCAAAGGCCTCCCCCTTAGCGGTTAGCATTATAATGGGAACAGAGGAGCTCTTGCGTATCTCTCGGCAAATCTGCCAGCCGTCCAGCTCGGGCAGCATGATGTCCAGCAGGATTAAATCAGGATTTTCCGCTTTAAAAAGCTCCAGTGCCTTTTTGCCGTCATGGGCAAGCACTGTTTGAAAATCCTCTTTTTCTACATATATACGAAGCAGCTCGCATATGTTTTGATCATCGTCCACTATCATTATTTTTTTGTTTTCCATTGCATTCATTCTCCTTAAATTCATAACTTGCAAAAATCGGCCATTTATTGTATTTTAATGTATTTTTGAATATTCGGAAAGCGGTATCTGTGAACCCACAGTTAAGTTTTTGTGAATATTACATATTCAATGCAATATGTTCGACTAGGGCAGCTATAAGGTGATGTGTTGCTTCCTTGTGTCTGTTCATATTTTAACACACTTCAAGCCATTTGTATATAGCTAATGCTGTTTTTTCATAAAGGTTTCAGTTTTAAATCACCTTATGTTCACATTGGAACGATTATTTGCAAAAAAGCCCTCAAAAATACTAGATTTAACATAAACAATGCAGAAAATGTTTCTAAAAAATGAAAAAATATTTCTAAAAAATGAATTTTTCTCTTGATTTTTTTTAAAAGCATGGTATACTATGTACATAAATCAATTTTAGGAGGAAATTTAAAATGGATAACAATTATCAGCAGCCCCCTGTACCACAGTATAATGCACCGATTCCACCACAGGATGATAAGAATGGTCTTGCTGTAGGCTCTCTTGTTTTGGGTATAATCAGTATTGTTTGCGTTGGCTGGCTTTGGGGCGTTGTAGGCTTGATTTTAGGCCTACAGGCAAAAAAGAAAAAACCAGGTGTTAAAGAGGGCTTAGCTACAGTAGGTATAGTCCTTTCTATTATCGGTATTGTTGCTGGAATCATTGCCAGTATCTTCCTTATACCTAACCTTCTCAACAACCTTCATGGCCTTTCCTAATTAAACAGTTATTAAAAAGCTATCCCATCCAATAGCAAAGGGCGGGGTAGCTTTTTTAACCTAATATAACCTTTTTAATTTAGGGATGCTATGCCATATGTATACAAATTTATTTTAGGAGGAATTTTTTATGGATAACAATTATCAGCAGCCCCCCATACCACAGTACAATGCACCGATTCCCCCACAGCTACCCATAAAGCCAGAGACAAATGGCCTTGCCATTGCATCATTGATTCTCGGTATTATTTCGGTTGTATGCTGCATTTGCGCATATGGTTTTACCGGACTAACCGGAGTTGTTGGGCTTATTTTAGGTATAGTTGCAAATAAGCAAAAGCCTGGCGTTCAAAAAGGACTTGCTACAACAGGCATTATTCTTTCTGTTATAGGCATTGTGCTTGCTGTAGTGTATGTAGTTCTCCTTATTGCATCTCCCAGCATGTTGGAGGGTTTGCAATCATTGCAAGACAGCCTTGAGCAGTACCAGTCAACTCTTCAATAAACAAAATGACTTTTGGGGCTGCAACACTTTTTATGTGTTGCAGCCCCTTTTTTTATTTATATCGCCAATCATCTAAACCCATAAAAGCCCATATCATCATAAAACAGGCCTATATGGGGCGGCAGAGCCGTCAAACACAGCACGGCTATCATTAGTAGTATCCCAGCTAAAAGCGCAGGCAGAAAGGCCTCCTCTGCGTTTATGGCATAGCATTCTATCCTGTAAGAGCAATATGCACCCGCCGCCAAGGATATGGAGACAATCAGCCCTGTTATAATGCCTGAGCGAAAGCCCAGCACACCCTGCACCGTAAAGAATAGTATAATGGCAGTAACGGCAGTGACAAGCGAGCCGCCAACCCGTGCGGTAACAAAGCGGCGCAGGTTGGATTTGCCCCAAAACAGTGCAGGGACAGACCACAAATAAAACGAGAGCAGCATACATTTAACCTGCTCCCATACACTGCTGTTAACGGCAAAAAGCAAGCCGGCGGGGTGAAATTCCCCCATCCAGTAATATGAGTTTTGGAATATTACAGCCAGAATAACAGTTACAGCAAGGCCTGTATATCCGCTTAAAACAGCACGTTCACGTTTCATTATCAACACTCCTTATTCTAATTAATATGCGAAACTTTCACTGACAAGAACAGGACTTTTAGCATAGTATGAAATCAAGGCGAGAAGCTTCTCGCCTCTCCGCAGCACCGCATAGAGCTCAGCTTTGGCCTCAGGCTTTTCTGTGGTCATACCATTCTTGCGCCTTTTGGCAGGATATGGTTTTTGGGCTTTCTCGGGATGTGTTAAATTTTAAATGCTATACAGCGTTTGATTTTTTAATGCATACCTTTTATGCTGTGCTTTAATATAGATAAGCCGCCTAAGGGGTAACGATTCTCTTAGGCGGTTTGTTCTGCTGGATGTTAGATGTTAGGGGTTAGATGTTAGAGGTTGCTTAGTTGTAGCCACCTCCCTCTGCGATGGGAGCTAGGGCTTAAACCACTATTTAATTAAAATTTGCGCAGCAAATTAGCCTTCATTTTCAATTTTTAATTTTTAATTTTCCATTAACTAAGAGCTTTTGGCATAAAAAATGACAAGCATAAAGGCTTGAATTTTGA
This sequence comes from Oscillospiraceae bacterium, assembly GCA_031269595.1. Taxonomy (GTDB): domain Bacteria; phylum Bacillota; class Clostridia; order Oscillospirales; family Acutalibacteraceae; genus JAISYX01. The sequence goes on along the minus strand of JAISYX010000098.1, from coordinate 24,099 downwards.
TTTATTATGTGATATAATAGTTTTGTTAGATTAAAAAATCGAGGCTTTTACTCAATACATAGGAGATTTTGTATAAATGACTAAAAAAACTACCGCTTTTTTTGCATGTTTTCTTCTGGTGATTTGTTTAATCAGCAGTATGTTCCCTGTGGCCGCAAAGGCTGATGTCATGGTTTATGTCTCAAACGGAACAGATGCAGATTTAGGCACTCTGGCTGTTGGCGAAAAGCTGGATATTGACATAAGCACAGGAGTGGACAGAAGCAAGTTTTACAACGCATGGACACCCACCAGCTCCCTCCCCGACCCATATTGGACATCAAGCAATTCGGCAGTTGTTGAAATTACAGACAGCAGAAAAGGTATTTTAACAGCAAAAGGTGCAGGCACTGCTATCATTACGGCAACCTTTACATTTTCAAATCCTGCCAAGCCTGTGCAGCTTTTCTTCACCGTTACTGTTGTTGCAAAAAAGACCACTCCTAGTATAGTGCGCTACGGCGGCGGCAACCGTTACGATACGGCTAACCTTATAAGCTCTGGCGGCTGGCCTACAGGCTGCACAAATGTAGTTTTGGTTAGCGGCACGTCCTATCCTGACGCACTTATCGGTGCTCCTCTTGCTAGGCTGCTCGACGCCCCTATACTCTTAACCAGCGGCAAGGAGCTCGAAACTACTCTTTTAAACCAAATTAAGGGTTTGAAGGCCTCTAATGTTTATATTTTGGGCGGCGAAAGCTCTGTTTCGGACAAGGTTCGCACTTCTCTTGCTGCAAATTTCAAAAAGGTTGAGCGTTATTCAGGCGGCAATCGTTACGATACAGCCCTTATTGTAGCTCAAGAAATTGATAAGCTAAACGGCTTTAAGGCAAAGCATGTGTTTGTTGCAACAGGCAGCAGCTACCCTGACGCCCTTGCAATAAGCCCCTATGCGGCTATGAAGGGCTATCCTATTCTATACGCAAGCATAGCCGATGCAAATAACGCCATAACCTACGGCTATCTGGCAAGCGATATGGATGTAGCCATTTTAGGCGGTGCATCAACTGTTACCACAGACTTTGAAAACACAATAAAAACCAAGGTTAAAAGTGTTAGCCGTATCTCCGGCGGCAATCGTTATGAAACCGCATTGTCCATTGCAATGACCTATCAAAAGGATTTCCTTTCAAACGATATTGTATTGGCCACTGGGACAAACTTCCCTGATGCACTTTCAGGCGGAGCATTTGGCGGCAAGAAGGGTCTCCCACTGCTGCTGGTTAACAACAACACATCGCTCCCAATAGCTATAGAAACCTTTATTAGAACCCGCAATCCAAGCAAAATATACCTGCTTGGCGGAGGAAGCTCTGTTTCTGAAGATATTGTTAAGCAGATAACAGGATAACAAAAATCAAATTAAGGGCTGCCGCTTTGGGAAGTAAAACTTCACCTTAGTGGCAGCCCATTTTGTTTAATTGCAAATTTGAAGTCGAGTAATTTACGCATTACGCATTACGCATTTGCTCACTGTGCGTTAACAAGCGCATTCCATGTGGCAGGGCCTACTATGCCGTCGGCTGTTAGGTTGAATATCTTTTGAAAGGCTATAACAGCTGCTTTTGTGCCGTTTCCGAACACACCATCGGTGACAATCTTTGTTATAGATGGGTATTTTGCCGTGAGGTTATTTAAATATCGCTGCACAAGAGCCACATTGTCGCCTGTAGAGCCAACCTTAAGGGCGTACCCGGGATAGGCCGGAGCACTGCCATTTTGGTTATAGGCATCTACAATTTTTTGCCAGGTTGCAGGGCCTATAATGCCGTCCTGAGTAAGCCCAAACAGCCGCTGAAATGCCAGCACGGCGGTTTGTGTGCTCTGCCCAAAAATGCCGTCAGCCGTGAGCTTGGGTATAGATGGATAGGTGGTTGAAAGGGCAGTGAGATACCTCTGCATAGTGGCCACAGCATCCCCTTTAGAGCCCCATTGCAAGGCCTTGCCTGGATAGTTCGGAGTCTCTGGTGTTGGCGGGGGCGGCGTTGGCGTTGGGGGCGTGATTGACGGCGGTGTGTTATTTTGCACTGCTTTGTATACATCAAACAGAGCCTTCCAAGTGGTGGAACCAACAGTACCGTCCGGAGTTAGGCCAAATTCCTGCTGAAAGGCCTTAACAGCAGCGGTTGTACCTGCGCCAAAGTTTCCGTCTACCGTTACAGCGGGGATAACACTGTAAAAATTAGAGAGGTAATTTAGTATAAATTGCAGCTGAGTTACATCTGTGCCCTTAGAGCCCTGGCTTACAACCGTTGTTGGTACAGTTGTGCCAACGCCTATTTTATCGCCCTCACTGGTAAGCTCAGCAAGCTTTGTAACAGAGGCGTAAAGATACGAAATTTTATACCATGTGGCGTTATCCACAACACCTGTTTGGGGCAGATTGAATATGCTCTGGAAGGTGCGCACAGCATTTGCTGTATTAGTGCCGTATACTCCGTCTACAGGGCTAACCTGAGGAATTAAGGGGTATGCCTTGCGTATTCTGTTCAAATAGTTTTGAATTGCAGTTACGCTCTGGCCTCTGCTGCCTATAGAGAGTGGGCTGCCCGGGTAAGAGCCGGTAACCCCTGCTATGTTGTTGCTTTGAACTATTTCAATATCGCTTGGGTAGTAATAGCGCAAAATTTGAATTGGCGACATGCCGGATAGAGCCAAATACTGCGAACCCCACTGGGACATTCCCGGGCATGTAACCGTTGTGCCGTTGCAAAACTCTGTAAAATACGGCTCTCTTGTGCCTTGGCGGCGCACATATTGGTTAAAGATTCTGTCTACTGTTGCGCTGATATTTTCAAATATATCACGGCCATCAATGTATTTCATATCGGTTTGCGTGTTGCTTGTAATATCATAGTCGTAGCCCTGACTTCTGTACCACTCTGTGTAAATCCTGTTAAGGGCAAAGCTGATTATAGCATAAGTATTGGCCTCTATAGCCGCCTGATTCCAAGTGGGAAAGATTTCGCTTGAAACTACATTTTTAATATAATCAATAAATTTTACACGCACATTCTTTGCGGCGGTATTTTTTGCCCCCAGATGCACTGTGATGTATTCGGGGATTACAACGTCCGGTAATATGCGGCTTGAGGCCGCCGAGGGTGCTGCAGGAGCGGGTCCGGACTGCTCCCATGGAGCTTCCTCCAAAAGGGCATTTTCTGTAATGTATGTCTCCTTAACAGAATTTTCCGCTCTTAGTTCATCAGTCTCCGGTTCCATATTTATTGGAAGCACAGCCCGCACAGTATCAAAAATCTGCACTCCGTAAATCTTTTCAGGCCTATAGCCATCCTTTGTAACCTCCACATCATAGGTGGAGTACTCCTCGCCCGAATAAGCCGGATTCAATGTGTTTTGCTTATCAGGTGCATAGAGTGAAACCGCAGTTGTCTCGCCATTTTCATCTGTTATGAGATGATAAATAGGGGTGCTGTCCATATCCATTACGGTAATGTCCGCACCCTGAAGGGGTATAGTATTCTCGCCTATTCTGGTTTGAAATTTTAAGTAACCAATGCCCATAAAGTAACCTCCGTTTAAAATATAATAAAATAATTTCGGCTTTTACATAATATTATTGTAAGCTTAGGTTGGTGATAGATTTTACTCAATTCGTAATTATTTTAAATTTGCGCATAGCAAAACCCGCCCCAAGAGCCTTGCGGCCTTGGAGCGGGTTATTTGTTAATTTTTTAAAGATTACTTGCTTTTAATAGCCGCCTGTGCAGCTGCCAATCTTGCAATCGGCACACGGAAAGGAGAGCAGCTTACATACTGCAAGCCGATTCTGTGGCAGAACTCAACTGAGCTCGGGTCGCCGCCGTGCTCGCCGCATATGCCAAGCTTGATGTCAGGTCTGGTCTTGCGGCCAAGATTTGCCGCAAGAGCTACCAGCTGGCCAACGCCTGTCTGGTCTAGCCTTGCAAATGGGTCGGATTCATAAATCTTAGCGTCATAGTAAGAATCAAGGAACTTGCCTGCGTCGTCACGGCTAAAGCCAAAGGTCATCTGGGTGAGGTCGTTTGTGCCAAAGGAGAAGAACTCAGCCTCTGTTGCAATTTGGTCTGCTGTGATAGCTGCACGTGGGATTTCAATCATTGTGCCCACAAGATATTTTAGCTTAATGCCTGTTGCTGAAATAATGGCATCTGCTGTTTTTACAACTATATCCTTGACATATTTAAGCTCCTTGAGCTCGCCAACCAGCGGAATCATAATCTCAGGAACTATATTAAACTGTGGATACTGCTTGTTTACATTGATAGCTGCAGAGATAACAGCGGTTGTTTGCATCTCGGCAATTTCAGGATAGGTAACAGCCAGACGGCAGCCGCGGTGACCCATCATTGGGTTAAATTCGTGCAGGGAGTCAATAACATTCTTAAGCTCTGCAACAGAGATGTTAAGCTCCTTGGCCAAATCTACAATTTCCTCTTCCTTTTGGGGCAGGAACTCGTGAAGTGGCGGGTCGAGGAAGCGGACTGTCATTGGACGGCCTGCCAGTGCGATGTACATATCCTCAAAATCCTTCTGCTGATAGGGCAGTATCTTCTTAAGAGCCGCACGGCGTGCATCTATTGTCTTTGCAACTATCATCTCACGGAAGGCCTTGATTCTGTCAGCCTCAAAGAACATGTGCTCGGTACGGCAAAGGCCTATGCCCTCTGCGCCAAACTTAACAGCCTGGATTGTATCACGTGGTGTATCCGCATTTGTGCGTACCTTTAAGGTGCGGCGTGCGTCTGCCCAAGACATGAATCTATCAAAGTTGCCGGAGATTGTAGCCTCAACTGTGGGTATAGCTGAATTGTAAATGTTGCCTGTAGAGCCGTCAAGTGAGACATAATCGCCCTGATTAATGCGAACTCCGCCTATATCAAAGTAGCCTTGGTCGTCGTGCATAGTGATTTCGCCGCAGCCTGCTACACAGCAGGTGCCCATGCCTCTTGCAACAACAGCTGCGTGGGAGGTCATGCCGCCTCTTGCTGTAAGGATACCCTCAGCGGCGTTCATGCCCTCAATGTCCTCAGGAGAGGTCTCAAGACGCACCAGAATGACCTTTTCGCCTCTGTCTGCCCATGCCTTTGCATCCTCAGCTGTAAACACAGCACGGCCGCAAGCAGCACCAGGAGAAGCCGGCAAGCCCTTGCCAACGGGAGTTGCCTTCTTCAAAGCGGCAGCGTCAAACTGCGGGTGGAGAAGAGCGTCAAGCTGCTTGGGGTCAACACGCAGAACTGCCTCTTCCTCAGAGATAACCTTTTCGTCAACCAAATCAACTGCAATTTGCAGAGCAGCGGCAGCTGTACGCTTGCCGTTTCTTGTTTGGAGCATGTAAAGTGTGCCGTTTTCAATGGTGAACTCCATGTCCTGCATATCCTTGTAGTGGCTCTCAAGCTTGTTGGCTATAGCTACAAACTGGCTGTAAACAGCAGGCATGTCCTCTTGAAGCTTTGCAATTGGGCTGGGAGTGCGTATACCCGCAACAACATCCTCGCCCTGTGCGTTGATAAGATACTCACCATAGAGCTTTCTCTCACCTGTGCTGGGGTTACGTGTAAAGGCAACGCCTGTGCCTGAATTATTGTTAAGATTGCCGAATACCATGGGCTGTACATTAACAGCAGTGCCCCATGAATATGGTATTTCGTTCATTCTTCTGTAAACGTTTGCACGTGGATTATCCCATGAGCGGAAAACAGCCTTGACAGATTCCATCATCTGAGACTTGGGGTCTGTTGGGAATTCTACGCCCTTCTTTTGCTTGTAATAAGCCTTAAAGAGCACAACAAGCTGCTTCATGTCGTTTGCATCAAGCTCTATGTCGTTCTTAACACCCTTCTTTTCCTTGAGCTCATCAATGATAACCTCAAACTGCTTCTTGGGTATTTCCATAACAACATCAGAGAACATCTGGATAAAGCGGCGGTAGGAATCGTAAACAAAACGCTCAAAGGTGGGGGTTGGATTGCCTGCGATAAGTCCGGCCACAACATCATCGTTAAGACCAAGGTTAAGAATGGTATCCATCATGCCGGGCATAGAGGCACGTGCGCCCGAACGTACAGAAACCAAAAGGGGATTCTTTACATCGCCGAATTTTTTGCCGTTAATCTGCTCAACCTTTGCAAGGTTTTCATAAATTTCCGCCTCGATCTCGGGGGCAATTTTCTTGCCGTCCTCATAGTAACGGGTGCAGGCCTCTGTTGAAACAGTAAAGCCCTGTGGAACAGGCATTCCGAGCCTAACCATTTGTGCAAGGTTTGCGCCTTTGCCGCCAAGCAGCTCTTTCATTGATTCGTCGCCTTCTGAAAAAAGGTAAACGTACTTTTTTGCCATAGTGTAAAAACCTCCTGAATTTTTTAATAACCACTCTTTATTATACCAAAAAAACACACAATTGCAATGTTTTTTTAGAATTTAAGAAAATTTCTGTAAAACGTAATCTTCCCATCCGTCTAAATTGTCATATACGTATGTTTCGCCTGTCTTTTCCCCTGGAGTAAGTCTGGAAAGAACAATCCAGTTAATGTTGTTATTATCAAATGTAATAAAAAGCACCGCAACTTCATTTTCTTTAGGGAAATAATTAGTTATATAGTAAAAGTCATTAGAATCACTACGTTTAAAGGGTTCTCCAAAAAGAGAAATCACCTTGGATTGCGGAACACCATCTTTTAACCCTTTAAAGGTTTGATTGAAAAATATAGACGAGATTTTCTTGCCGCCATTATTGTCAGTCTCAACAATGTACATAGTACCGTCTACAGCCATAACATTCTCAGTAAAAGCATTTGTGCCCTCAGGATAATAAGTATAGCTAATATTGTTTGCTTTTAAAATAGATGTTAATTTTTCCATTGATGAGCCCAGTGTAAATGTGCCTGTTCCATCCTCATGTGTAAGCTGTGCCAGCTTGGCAGAAATGGGAGATAAATCATAATCAATAGCTATATTTTGAAGCGTAGTAGGAGTTGTTGTTTGAGCCTCATACCTTGTAGTTGATGCAGTGGTAATGGACTCAACAGGTGCAGAATCAGAGCTTGTTGTACTTGGCTTAGCTTTGCAGGCTGTAAAACTGAAAAGCAAAGCAATAACAATAAATATCACAGCATAAAATCTAATCTTCATTGCTTAACACCCTGTGTCAGAGAGCCCACACAACAACATTATAAAAATATTTGCAGGGCTTCCTGTGTCCTTTCTGAGTTCTGTTTTCAAACTTTATTACCTCAAATATGCGGACTTGCCATGTAAATAATTACAGCCCCAAAAACTCGCCCATAGCCTTGCATGCGGCCTCTGCCTCGGCTGTTGTGGGCATTTCAGAGAATATGCGTATAAGGGGCTCTGTGCCCGAAAATCTTGCTATAATCCAGCCGCCGTTTTTGAAATAGACCTTGCAGCCGTCTAAATAAGATACCTTTTCTATCTCCACAGCAAATTCAGGCAGCTTCTTTTCCTCCATTAACAGCTTGTTAATTTGGATTTTGCGCTCCTCTGAGAAGCGGTAGTCTGCCTCTGCGGTTAAGAATGAGCCGTATTTATCGGTGATTTCCTTGTAAATTTCTGAAAGACTGCGGCCTGTAACGGCCATCATTTCAATAAGAAGAGTTGCGGCATAAATGCCGTCCTTGCCCTTGATATGCCCCTTAACAGTCAATCCGCCTGAGGATTCGCCGCCTATTATGGCATCTGTCTCGTCCATTTTGCCGGATATGTGCTTAAAGCCAACAGGTACTTCATAGCAAACCTGATCTGCACCCTTAGCCACGGCATCAAGCAAATGGGTGGTTGCCACGTTGCGCACGCAGGAGCCCTTCCAATCCTTGTAGTTCATCAAATAGTAATACAGCAGCACAAGTATCTCATTTGGGTGCAAGAAGCGGCCTTGGTCGTCTATAACACCAAGCCTGTCGGCGTCGCCGTCGGTTGCTATGCCTATATCGCAGCCGTGCTCAACAACATAATCGGTTAAGCTGCGCAGAGTGCGTGTGTTTGGTGCAGGCAGTCTGCCTCCAAACAGAGCGTCGTGCCTATCGTGTATAACATCAACATCACAGCGTGCTGTCATGAGTATGGTTTGCAGTGAGGTTTTGGAAACACCGAACATGGGGTCAAGCACCACCTTGAGGGCAGCATCCTTGATTGCCTGCATGTTAATGGAATCTATTATTGAATCTAAGTAAGCATTGAGAGGGTTGATTATAATCACCTTGCCCTCTTCCAGAGCCTTTGCATAGGGAATAGTTTTGACCTCTGAGGGGTCAATTTTTGATATGTAAGCCTCGACCGTGTCTGTAATGTCCTCGTCGGCGTCCCTTCCGCCCTCTATGAAGATTTTAACTCCGTTATAAAGCGCAGGGTTGTGGCTGGCTGTAATAGCCATGCCGTAAGGGAGCTTGTCCCTTTTAACCACATACATAATAAGAGGCGTGGGAGCTTCTCTGTCTATAAGCTGGCAGGGCACACCCTCTGCGGCATAAACCTCAGCCATCCAAAAGGAGGCCTCATCTGAGAGAAAACGCCTGTCATAGCCTATAACTATGCCTCTTTTCTCCACTCCCTCGTCCTTCATCTTTTTGCACATTGCGTAGGCCAAAAGCTGAACGTTGGCCTTTGTAAAATCCTCGCCTATAATGGCTCTCCAACCACCTGTTCCAAATTTAATCATTTGACAAAAACCCCTTTTTGTTGTATATAGTATTGATTTATTCTATCAAGCTTTTAACTAAAGCTGCAGTGTCCTCTGCAATAACAATTTCTTCATCTGTGGGAATAACATAAACACGCACCTTGGAGCTTGCTGTTGAAATTTCGGCAAGCTCGCCCCTTTTGGAGGCATTGACCTCTTTATCCAGCTCAACTCCAAAGAAGCTGAGGCCTTCGCAAATTTCCTCACGGTGTGAGGTTTGATTTTCGCCTATACCGGCGGTAAAGACTATAGCGTCCACACCGCCCATTGCAGCAATATAGCTGCCTATATATTTGATTATTTGATACCTGAGTATATCCTGAGTGAGGATAGCTCTCTCGTTGCCCTCTTTAGCTGCGGCGGTGACGTCTCTATCGTCGCTGGAGATACCGGAAAGGCCTAAGAAGCCCGACTGCTTGTTGAGCAGGTCGCTCATCTCCTTGGGGGAGAGATTCTCCTTTTCTGCAAGGAAGGTGACAACAGAGGGGTCTATAGCACCGCTTCTTGTGCCCATTATAAAGCCGTCCAGCGGAGTTAAGCCCATGGTGGTGTCAACTACAAGGCCGTCTTTAACGGCGGCTATGGAAGAGCCGTTGCCCAAATGGCAGGTGATTATTTTTGTGCCCTCAGGTGCTTCCTCCCTGCCCAAAAGCTCAAGGCATTTGCCTGTAACATAGCGGTGGGAGGTGCCGTGAAAGCCGTAGCGTCTAATTTGATACTTTTCATAATATTCGTAAGGAATGCCGAATATATAGGCCTTAGGAGGCATTGTGGAGTGGAATGCGGTGTCAAACACAGCCACCTGAGGAACCTCTCTGCCAAAGGCCTCTACCGCTGCACGTATGCCCTGAATGTGGGCGGGATTGTGCAGGGGAGCTAGGTCGTTAAGGCTCTCTATTCCGTTGATAACCTCTTCATCTACCAGCACAGAATGCTTAAACAGGGCACCGCCCTGAACCACTCTGTGGCCTATTGCGGTAATTTCAGAAAGACTGTTTATAACAGCCTCATCACCTGAAATCAAGGCGTTTTTGACATTATTAAAGGCAACGGTATGATTAGGCATATCAATGTTATACTCATAGGACTGCCCAGCAAAATTTTTGTAGCTAAGCTTGCCGCCCCCTATGCCTATCCTCTCACAATTGCCCTTTGCAAGCACTTTTTTGTTTGCCATATCAATAAGCTGATATTTAAGTGAAGAGCTGCCCGCATTTATTACCAATATTTTCACGTTTACCTCCGGTTTATGTACTTAAAAATTTGACCACATAGTATTATACCATATTTCGCAGCATTTTTCAAGAGTAAATTGCCGTACTTTATAAAATTTACATACCCTTTATATTGTCCTCATTAACGTAATTGATGACATTGTCATAGGCTTTAAAAAAGCTGCTTATACTGCTGAGGGCCTTTGCGAATGGCTCAATTTCGTCACTGCTGAGTGCACCTATTATGCTTTTAACCATGTTTTTGTGAAACAGCTCGTGAAATTTAAGAACCTCTGCGCCCTTTTCGGTTAAGCTGATTCTTAGCAATGCGCCTATCGGCGTCTGCCTTATTGCGCACAACATAGCCTTTGACGGCCAGCTTATTAACTGCCGTGGTAAAGGTAGAAACCGTTACCTTTAAAGCCTGCGCAACATCAGACATTTTAGCCGATTCAAACATGCCTATGGCCTCAAGCGTGTGAATTTCGGTTATTGTAAGATTGCCCTGGGTGGATTCACGAACAGCATACTCCTCTGCACTTAATATATCCTTAAAGATATTAACCAAAAGCTCATTGAGAATGCCGTCTACAGCCTCTGCCTCCAAAATAAACCCCCACCTTTTATACTTTTATGCCAAATAATTTTTATACCATTCTATTGTGTCCTCTATGCCCTTATCAAAATCATATAAGGGCGAATATCCCAGCAGGCGTTTTGCCTTTGAAATATCAGCCAGTGAGTGCTTTATATCACCTGTGCGCTCGCCGCCGTAATTCGGCCTCAGGGAGCTGCCCATTAATTCGCTTAGCTTGTTATAAAGCTGATTAAGAGTGGTATTGCCGCCGTATGCAACGTTAAAAACCTGACCGCAGGCGGCCTCGCCCGCTAGGCAGGCCTTAAGGTTTGCCTCTATAACATTTTCAACATAGGTAAAATCACGGCTCTGCTCCCCGTTGCCATAAATGGTAGGGGCTTTGCCGTTTAATATGCTTTTAACAAATATAGGTATAACCGCAGCATATGCAGAGTAGGGGTCCTGACGGCGGCCAAATACATTAAAATATCTAAGCCCTATGGTTTTAAGGCCGTAAATGCGGTAGTACAAATCGCCGTATTCCTCGTTAACCCTTTTTGTAAGTCCATAGGGCGCAAGAACATTGCCCTCTTTGCCCTCAACCTTGGGCAGGGCTGTGCTATCGCCGTAAACAGAGGAGGAGGAGGCGTACACAAAGCGTTTGACTCCTGCCTCAAATGCGGCCTGCATCATATTGCTTGTGCCTTTGATGTTGTTTTCAAGGTATGCGGGAGGCATTTTAAGCGAACGGGGAACAGAGCCCCAGGCCGCCTGATGCAGAATGTAATCTGCGCCCTCGCAGCATTTTTGACAGGTTTGAATATCAACAATACTGCCCTCTGTAAATTCATACAGGGGGTTTTGCAGGAGCTCCTCAACGTTCTCCCTTTTGCCGTTGGAGAAATCATCCAAGGCTAAAACGGATACACCTAGCTTAAGCAGGGCCTCGCATATGTTAGAGCCTATGAAGCCCGCCGCTCCTGTTACCAGAATTTTAGTGCCTTTGGGGAAATTAATGCTTTCGCAACCCATCAATCTATCATTCCTGACTTTTTAGATTATGGCCATTTATGGGGAAGCTGAACCGCTTAAACCCCTGCAATTTTGCGTGGTTTAAACTGTTCAGCACAGCCTTTGTTTACAGACGCCAATACAACAGCCCTTCTGCCTCGGCTGCATCCTTGTCTATTATACCCTTTATATCGCATAGTACATTGTGGCCATCCTTTAAATAGGAGCGCACATCTGCGGGCTTTAGCTCACGGTATTCCTTGTGAGAAACCGCAACCACAACAGCATCGGCCTTTTTAAGCTCTGCAGAGAGCTTAAAGCCATATTCATGCTCAACCTCCCACGCTGCTGCGTTGGGATCAACCACGGTTACGCTTACGCCGTAATCCAGCAGGGCATGTACAACATCGGCAATTTTTGAGTTGCGAACATCCGGCACATCCTCTTTAAAGGTGACGCCAAGAACAGCAACCTCTGCGCCCTTGATTTTGCAGTCATCCTTAATCATCTGCTTAATAATGCACTCGGCTGTGTGCCTGCCCATGGAGTCGTTCATTCTGCGCCCTGCAAGTATGATTTCGGGGTTGTAACCGTATTTTTGAGCCTTGTAGGTCAAGTAGTAGGGGTCAACACCTATGCAGTGACCGCCCACAAGCCCCGGGTTAAACTTTAGGAAGTTCCACTTTGTGCCTGCTGCATCCAGAACCGCATATGTGTCTATATCCATTAGCTCAAATATCTTTGAGAGCTCGTTAACAAATGCTATGTTAATATCACGCTGGGAATTCTCTATAACCTTGGCGGCCTCGGCAACCTTGATAGCTGCGGCTCTGTGCACTCCGGCCTCTATAACAAGCTCATAAACCTGAGCTATTGTGTCAAGGGATTCTGCGTCCATGCCCGAAACTATCTTTGTTATTGTTTCAAGTCTATGTACCTTATCGCCTGGGTTAATACGCTCGGGGGAATAGCCCACTTTGAAGTCTACACCGCATTTAAGGCCTGACTGCTTTTCAAGAATAGGCACGCACTCATCCTCTGTAACGCCAGGGTAAACCGTGGATTCATACACCACTATAGAGCCCTTGGACATGTATTTGCCAACAATTTCACTTGAGCCCCAAACAGGACGCAAATCAGGAATTTTATACTCGTCCACCGGTGTTGGAACGGCAATAATAATAAAAGAAGCCTTTGAAATTTCTTCAGGATTGCTGGTAAAATTAACGGTGCAGGCCTTAATAGCCTCATCGCCAACCTCATTTGTTACATCTATACCCTTGTTGTATTGCTCTACCTTTTTTTCGTTAATATCGAATCCTATAACCTCTGTTACCTTAGAAAAAGCAACTGCAAGGGGCATTCCTACGTATCCAAGACCTACAACCGCAATAACTGGCTTATTTTTCATAAATTTGACACCATGTGTCAGAGAGCCCGCACACAATATTTTAACGGGCTTCCTGCGTCCTTTCTTATGTTCTTTTTTTTAATTATTTTTGTTTTGAATTTAGACTTTAGATATTATAGAGCCTGATATTCATTCAGGCTACTTTAATCTTCATATAAATATACCATTTTTTTCGCCGATTGTCCATATATTTTTTTGACATGGTATAGGACTATATTATCTGTTGTAGCAAAGCAATAAAACGGAGGGTCGGGAAACCCTCCGTTTTTATTAACGCTGTATTATCTTGCACTGCACAAGGCTTTATCTGCCTATCTGAGTGCTTACTACGCTTCCGCCTGCATAAATCTGCCTTAGCTTGGGCTTTTCTATTTTGCCTGTGGGATTCCTTGGAACTTCGGCAAAAATTATTTTTCTGGGGCGTTTGTATTTGGGCAAATCGGCACAAAAATCCATGATTTCTTGCTCTGTGCAGCTTAAATCAGGCTTTATTTCTATTATAGCTGCGGCTATTTCGCCCAGCCTTTCATCTGCAAGGCCTATTACTGCAACGTCCTTGATTTTATCAAAGGCACGGAGAAAATCCTCTATCTGCACAGGGTAGAGATTCTCGCCCCCTGTTATTATGACGTCTTTCTTCCTATCTACAAGGAAGATAAAGCCGTCCTCATCCTCCATAGCCATATCACCTGTGCACAGCCATTCGCCCTTTAGCACGGCCTCTGTGGCGGCAACATCGTGGTAGTAGCAGCGCATGACCCCCGGGCCTGCAATGGCCAGCTCGCCTACCTCGCCCCTTTTAACGGGATTGCCCTGTTCATCCAAAATCTGCGTTCTCCAGCCAAAGCCGGCCTTGCCTATTGCGCCCACCTTGTGCTCGTTTTCAACTCCAAGATGAACCGCCCCCGGGCCTGTGGACTCTGAAAGGCCATAGTTTGTATCGTAAGCGTGGTTGGGGAATATCTCCTTCCAACGCTTGATAAGACTTGGCGGAACAGGCTGTGCGCCTATGTGCATAAGCCTCCAGTTGCTTAAATCATAGTCAGAGAGCTTTACCTCGCCGCTGTCAATTGCGTCCAGAATATCCTGCGCCCAAGGCACAAGCAGCCAGACTATTGTGCATCTCTCCTGTGAGGCGGCCTCCAAAATGAGCTTGGGGCTTATGCCTCTGAGCAGAATGGCCTTGCTGCCCGCCAGAAGACTGCCAAACCAATGCATCTTTGCACCTGTGTGGTACAGCGGAGGGATGCACAGGAATATATCCTCACGGCCTTGGCTGTGGTGATTCTGCTCTATCACACAGGAGGAGACCAAAGCGGCATGTGAGTGCAAAATCGCCTTGGGGAAGCCTGTTGTGCCTGAGGAAAAATAGATTGCGGCATCGTCCTCATCTGTTATGGTAATTTGCGGTGCTTCTGAGGAGCAAACCTCTGCCAGAGCTTGATAATTCTCGGCAAAATCCGGGGTGTTTTCGCCCACAAACAGCTTGATTTTTATGTTAGGCAGGTCATTTTTTATGGCCTCTACCCTATCAATAAATTCCGGCCCATATATGAACACAGAGGCATCTGAGAGGTCAAGGCAATATTTAATCTCATCGGAGGAATAGCGGAAGTTAAGAGGCACGGCCAGCGCACCTGTTTTGAGTATACCAAAGTAGATTGGCAGCCATTCAATGCAATTCATTAGCAAAATTGCAACCTTATCTCCTCTTTTAACACCCTTTTGCAGCAGGAGATTTGCAAGCTTGTTGGCTCTCTCGTCAAAGGTGCTCCATGTGATAGCCTTGCGGTAGCCGCTGTGATGGTCTGCCTCAACAAGTGCAAGCTCACGCCAGGGCGGGTCGTTTCTCTCTCTTAAATCGGGGTTAACTTCAACAAGGCTTACCTCATCCCCATATAATTCTGCGTTTCGGGTTAGAAAGTCTGTAATAGGCATTAGTTCTTTTGCTCCTTCTTTTTATCGTTCATCAATAAGAAAATCAGTACGGCGGCGATAAATGCCATTATTGTCAAAACTACAAACTGTGCAGAGCTGCCGTCTTCACCGAACAAGCGGATAATACTGGGGAATACCAGAGCAGAAACAGCAAAGCCAACCATAACAGCACCATAATTTGAGCCAACGTGCTTGATGCCAAACTGCTCTGAGGTTAACACGGGATACACGCCGGAAGAACCGCCGTAACAAAAGGCGATTACCGCAATTGCAGCAATAAACAGGAAGGACGGAGCACCGCTTATACCTAAAACAATGGCACTGAGAACAGTTGCACAAATAATTGAAAGGGTAGCTCCCGCACGCCCTATTTTATCTCCCAGAAGAGGTACAAGCAGGCGTCCGATAGCAGAGGCAACGCCTGTAATTTGTAGGATAATTATGCCCAAGTCTCCTCCGGATTCGCCGTAGCGGTTTGCCGCTAGCGTTCCAAAGGATGGATTGAGGAAGAAGTATGTTGCGGTAAAAAACATCATTGACAGGGTTATAAAGTAGAAGTTTTTTGTTTTTAAAATCTCAGAGGTTGTGTATTGCTTTTTGTCTAAAGCAGCATTTGCAGCTGCAGTATTTGCAGCCTCGTCCGGCAGCTTGATAAAGCTAAACAGGGCAAGAGTTACAAGTATAAACGCTCCTGCAAGTATGCGCAGGGTTGAAATAACCCCTGTTGCTCCAACCAAGCTCTTAACCAGAGGAGCAAAAATAACTGTTGCAAAGCCAAAGGTGCAAACACTTATTCCCGTTGCAAGCCCACGATTTTTAGGGAACCACTTTTGTGCGCAGGTAATAACGGTATTATAAGCCAAACCAACACCCAAGCCGCCCAAAACACCATAGGCAATATAAATGAGCCAAACAGAGCCGCCGCCATTCTTGCTTACAAAAGAGGCTATAAACATACCCACGGCCATTAAGCCGCCGCCTGCAAGAGTTAGCCACTTGGCTTTAAATTTTCTTTGAAGCTGTCCGCTTGCCAGTATACCCAAAACAAAACAGCAAAGCATAAATTGTGAGGTTAGTTTAATATCGTTAACCTTCACTTTACCCTCAAAATAGGAGTTTAATGGGGCAACAAATGCACTCCAGCAATAAATAATGCCCAAGAACAATTGCAGCACCGAACCTGCCGCCAGAACACCGATACCAGGATTTGATTTTAATTTTGACACAAAAAACACGCCTTTCACTTTATTGATTTAACACATTGCTCTGCTAAATTATAATATAGAATTAGAAAAATGTCAAATAATATTGTAAAATTTTGTTGTTAAATATATAAAATATATGTGCAAAAAAACAAAGCCTGAAAGGAGCGTTCCTGTCAGGCTTTAAAAATATTAATTTTAATTGAGCTTACATAACCTTTGAGGGGTTAATGCGTACGCCGGGGCCCATTGTTGATGCAACCACACAGGACTTGATATACTGTCCTTTTGCGGCGGCGGGCTTAGCCTTATTGATTGCGCCAAGCAGAGCGTCAAAGTTTTCGCCCAGCTTTTCTGCACCAAAAGAAACCTTGCCAATGGGGCAATGGATTATGTTGGTCTTATCCAAGCGGTATTCAATTTTACCGGCCTTAGCCTCAGATATAGCTCTTGCTATGTCGGGGGCAACTGTGCCGGCCTTTGGGTTAGGCATAAGGCCTCTGGGGCCTAGAATCTTACCTAAGCGGCCAACCAAGCCCATCATATCCGGTGTGGTGATAAGCACATCAAAATCAACCCAGCCTTCGCCCTGTATCTTTTGAATGTATTCCTCTGCACCTACATATTCTGCGCCTGCGGCCTCTGCGGCCTTTACATTATCGCCCTTGCATATTGCCAGAATTCTAACATTTTTGCCTGTTCCGTTGGGCAGAACAATTGCGCCTCTAACCTGCTGGTCTGCGTGGCGGCCGTCTACGCCCAATTTAACATGAACCTCAACGGTTTCATCAAACTTTGCCGTGGATGTTTTAACCGAAAGCTCAAGTGCCTCAGCGGTATCGTATAGCTTGGCACGATCTATAAGCTTTGCGCTGTCCACATACTTTTTACCGTGTTTCATACTTTTCCTCCTTAGAGTGGTTAATCGGAGTTACTCCTCCCACCCGTACTCGTCAGTCAACAACCGTAACGCCCATGCTGCGAGCTGTTCCCGCTATCATGGAAGAAGCGGTGTCTATGTTCGCTGCATTAAGGTCGGGCATTTTCTGCTCGGCTATCTTTCTGATTTGTTCCTTTGTTATAGTTGCCACCTTGGTCTTGTTGGGAACGCCAGAGCCGCTTTCAATTCCGCAAGCCTTTTTAATCAAAACTGCCGCAGGGGGAGTTTTGGTTATAAAGGAGAAGGAACGGTCGGCATAAACCGTGATAACTACAGGGATAATCAAACCCACGTCGTTTTTTGTGCGCTCGTTGAAATCCTTTGTGAACTGCATGATGTTAACGCCGTGCTGACCGAGTGCCGGACCTACCGGCGGTGCGGGAGTAGCCTTTCCCGCAGGAATCTGTAGCTTAATAAAACCGGTTACCTTTTGAGCCATTTTCTTTAGCACCTCCAAAAATCGTGGTAGTGGCGGAACAGTACGACTTCGCCTGTTCCTCCCACGGGGAAGCTTTACTCACTCCCCCATAAAAAGCGGCATTGCCGCCAATTACCTTTTTTACTGCTCATGCTAAAACAGCATGAGCCTGCAAAGAAGCCTTAAGCCTCTTCTAGCCTAGCATAACCACCTGGTCAAGCTCAAGCTCAACAGGGGTCTCTCTTCCAAACATGGAAACGTTCACATTTACCTTGTTCTTATCCAGCTCAATTTCAGAAACTATTCCGATAAAGCCCTCCAGCGGACCTTCAATAACCTTAACGGAATCGCCAACCTGATAATCAACCTCAATTTGATGAATCTCAACGCCCAAGCGTGAAACTTCATCCTCTGTAAGAGGAACTGGCTTGGATTCGGGGCCTACAAAGCCTGTACAGCCGCGGGTGTTGCGGACTATATACCAGGTTTCGTTGGTCATTATCATTTTGATAAGAACATAGCCGGGATAGATTTTGCGCTCTACCTCCTTGCGCTTGCCTGTGTCTGTTATCTCTGTAACAGTTTCGGTTGGAACCCGAATTTCTTGAATTAAATCTTGAAATTTACGGTTTTCAACAACGGTTTGCAAGGTTGTGGCGACTTTGTTTTCATATCCTGAATAGGTATGTACAACATACCACTTTGCTGTTTCAGACATGCAGCAGCCTCCAATTCTTTTAGCCTGAACTAATTAGGTGTTCTGAGCAAGACTCAGAACCCAATCACGAAGCTGACTGAGGCCAAAATCAAACACCCAGATAAACAAACCCACAACAGCCATAAAAGCTATGGTTATAAGGGTATTGTTAACAACCTGCTTCCAAGTTGGCCAGCTTACCTTTTTAAGCTCGCTCCTATATTCCCTAAGGAACTTGGCAAAATCGAACTTTTTGCCTGGTTTAGCGACCTTGGCAGTTTTGGCGGAAGCGACAGCTTTAGCAGAAGCAGCAGGCTTAGCGGACTTTTCGAGTTTCTCTTTTTCAGCCATTTTAAAATCCTCCTGTTACTTACTTTCCTTATGCAGAGTATGCTTGCGGCAAAATCTGCAATGCTTGCTCATTTCCAGCCTATCCGGATTGTTCTTCTTGTTCTTCATTGTGTTGTAGTTGCGTTGCTTGCACTCTGTACAAGCTAGTGTGATTTTAACTCTCATTACGGCACCTCCCGAATTACGGAATTAATCTGGGAACGGCAACATAAAAAGCGATGAATACGCCATTTTTGCCGCTCCGGCCTCCCTCATAAAAGGTTACAAAAAAAACACCCCTTTTCGAGGTATAACCAGTATACCATAAAATTAGGCATTGGTCAAGTGTTTTTTTGATTTGTTGGGAGTTTTTTTATGTAACCGCACACCCACAGCAAAAAACTGCTGCGGATATGCGGTTTTTACATCTACTCTTTACAGCACAGGTATTACCTCTGCGTTGCATATCTCGCTCATGCCCGTTCCGGCCGGCACAAGCTTGCCTATAATTACATTCTCCTTAAGACCAAGCAGCGGGTCAACCTTGCCCTTTATAGCCGCCTCTGTGAGCACCCTTGTGGTCTCCTGGAAGGAGGCCGCCGAGAGGAAGGAGTCTGTTGCCAGCGAAGCCTTGGTGATACCCAAAAGTACCGGTATAACCGTTGCCTCACGCAGATTCTCCTCACCTGCAAGAATTTTATCTCTAACCTGCTCGTTGGATTCACGCACCTCGGCTTTATCCACCATTGAGCCTGAGAGTAGCTCTGTATCTCCGGCTTCGTCCACCCTTACCTTCTTCATCATCTGGCGGACTATAACCTCTATATGCTTATCGTTAATATCAACGCCCTGCAAGCGGTAAACACGCTGAACCTCTTCAATAAGATACTCCTGAACAGCCTGTGTACCCTTGATTGCAAGCACGTCATGGGGGTTGACAGAGCCGTCTGTAATCAGGTCTCCCGCAGCCACTACATCGCCCTCATGCACCCTTAGGCGTGAGCCGTAGGGAATTAAATACTGGTGGCTTTCGCCTGAATCCTGATTAGTTATAACGGCGTGCTGGCTCTTCTTGACCTCCTGGAAGCTCACAGAGCCCGCAATCTCGCTTATAATTGCAAGATGCTTTGGCTTGCGCCCTTCAAACAGCTCCTCAACACGGGGCAGACCCTGTGTTATATCCTCCGCACTGGCAACACCGCCTGTGTGGAAGGTTCTCATGGTAAGCTGTGTACCCGGCTCGCCTATAGACTGTGCAGCTATAATGCCCACGGCCTCGCCCACTGTAACTGTTTTGCCTGTGGCAAGGTTTGCGCCGTAGCACCTTTTGCAAACACCGTGCTTTGAATGGCAGGTTAGCACAGAGCGTATCTTGATTCTGTTAACGCCTGATTTAACTATGATTTCTGCTGCTGCATCGGTTAGAATGTTATCGTGAGAGACAAGCACATTGCCCTCTGCATCCTTAAAGTCCTCAACAAGATAGCGGCCGACCAGACGTTCCTCCATGCCCTCTATAACCTCGTTGCCGTCCTTGATTGCGTATACCTCTATGCCCTCGTTGGAATGGCAGTCCTCCTCACGGATAATAACATCCTGCGAGACATCAACCAAACGGCGGGTAAGGTAACCTGAGTCAGCCGTTCTCAATGCTGTATCTGCAAGGCCCTTACGTGCACCACGGGAGGAGATGAAGTACTCCAAGATATTCAGGCCTTCACGGTAATTGGCTCGAATTGGAATTTCTATGGTTTTACCTGAGGTATTTGCAATAAGTCCGCGCATACCTGCAAGCTGTCTAATCTGGCTCTGAGAACCACGGGCACCGGAATCGGCCATCATGAATATTGGGTTGTAGGGGTTCATGTTCTTGCTTAGAGCATTTGAAACAGCCTTTGTGGCTTTATCCCAAACATCAATTACCAAGCGGTAACGCTCATCGTTTGTAATAAGACCCCTGCGGTATTGACGTGTTATAACGTCAACCTTCTTTTCGGCATCGTCTATAATTTCCTTCTTTTGGGGCGGGATAGTTGCATCAATAACCGCAACTGTAAGCGCACCCTTTGTGGAGTATTTATAGCCCTGACTCTTAACATTATCTAAAACCTCGGCTGTTTTGGATGTGCCGTAGGTTTTAATGCACTTATCAACTATTTGGCCAAGCTGCTTTTTGCCCACAAGGAAGTCAACCTCAAGCTTAAGGCGATTTTCGGGTATGCTTCTGTCAACAAAGCCCAAATTTTGCGGTATAGTCTGGTTGAATATAATGCGGCCTGCAGAGGTTTCTATAATACCTGTGCACAGCTCGCCGTCTATCACCTCTGAGCGGCGCACCTTGATTCTTGCGTGCAGGCTTAGCGTGCCTGTGGCATAGGCCATAAGAACCTCGTTAAAGTCCTTGTAGTAATGACCCTCGTTAGGCTCACCCTCCTTGCCCAGAGTGAGGTAATATGAACCCAGCACCATATCCTGAGTAGGAACGGCAACGGGCTTGCCGTCTGAGGGCTTTAACAGGTTGCCTGAGGCCAGCATTAACAGCCTTGCCTCTGCCTGTGCCTCTGCTGAAAGCGGTACGTGCACAGCCATCTGGTCGCCGTCAAAGTCGGCGTTAAATGCTGTACATACCAAGGGATGCAGCTTAATGGCACGGCCTTCAACCAGGACAGGCTCAAAGGCCTGTATGCCAAGTCTGTGAAGTGTAGGCGCACGGTTGAGCATTACAGGGTGACCCTTGATAACGGTTTCAAGTGCGTCCCAAACCTCGGGCTTAGCTCTTTCAACCATTTTGCGGGCGGCCTTTATGTTGCCTGCTCCGCCTGTTTCAACAAGCCTTTTCATAACAAAGGGCTTGAACAGCTCCAAGGCCATCTCCTTAGGCAGGCCGCACTGGAACATCTTAAGCTCAGGGCCTACAACTATAACCGAACGGCCGGAATAGTCAACACGCTTGCCCAAAAGGTTTTGGCGGAAACGCCCCTGCTTGCCCTTTAGCATATCCGAAAGGGACTTAAGCGGCCTGTTGTTTGGGCCTGTGACAGGGCGGCCTCTGCGGCCGTTGTCAATAAGAGCATCTACTGCCTCTTGAAGCATACGCTTTTCGTTGCGCACTATAATATCAGGCGCACCAAGCTCTAGCAGCCTTTTAAGGCGGTTGTTTCGGTTTATAACTCTGCGGTAGAGGTCGTTTAAATCAGAGGTGGCAAACCTGCCGCCGTCCAGCTGAACCATGGGGCGAATCTCCGGCGGAATAACAGGCACAACGTCAAGTATCATCCACTCCGGCCTGTTGCCTGAGGTTTTAAAGGCCTCTACAACATCCAGCCTTTTAAGCAGCCTTACCTTTTTGGGCCCTGAGGCGTTGGCAAGCTCCTCACGCAGCTCTATAGAGAGTGCGTCAAGGTCTATGTCAACCAAGAGCTTCTTTATGGCCTCTGCGCCCATGCCTGCCTCAAAGTCATCCTCGTACATCTCACGCAGGTCACGGTAATCCCTCTCGGTTAATATCTCACCCTTTTTAATGCGGGTGACAGAGCCCGGGTCTGTTACAATATAGTTTGCAAAATACAGCACCTTTTCAAGATGCCTTGGAGAAATATCCAGTATAAAGCCAAGCCTTGAGGGTATGCCCTTGAAATACCAGATATGTGAGACAGGAGCAGCAAGCTCAATGTGCCCCATGCGCTCACGGCGCACCTTGGAGCGTGTGACCTCAACGCCGCATCTGTCGCATATTTTGCCCTTATAGCGTATGCGCTTATACTTACCGCAATGGCATTCCCAGTCCTTCTGCGGCCCAAAGATACGCTCGCAGAAAAGGCCGTTAGTCTCCGGTTTAAGGGTTCGGTAATTGATAGTTTCGGGCTTTTTAACCTCACCGTGTGACCAAAGTCTTATTTGCTCGGGAGAGGCCAAACCTATTTTAATTGAATCAAAAGTGTTAAATTCCATTTAAAGCACCATGTGCTAGAGAGTATGCACACAAACATTATTAAATTCCTGTGCGTTTCTCTGCGTCCTTTCTTATTTCTCTTTTAAAACCAGCAAGCCCCATATTAAAGTATTCCGTCGTCGGTTGAATCAAAATCGTCTAAATCTTCCAATTCCTCATCGTCCTCAAACTCATCCTCTGTATCGTCCTCCGTGTCTTCTGCATCATCCTCATCAATGAAGGCGTCAATCTCGTCTGCTTCATCGCCAAGGTCTTCATCGTCATCTGTGTCGTCTGCGTCAGGCTCTTCCTCGCCAAAGCCGTATTTCTCTATGCCGTCGTTAACGCTCTGCTCATTAAAAATAGGCTCGCTTACAGGTCCAAGACCCATATCGTCATCGTCAAAATCCTGCCTTAGGTCTATCTCGTTTTTGTCAATATCAAGCACCCGCATATCAAGGCCGAGGGACTGCAGCTCCTTAATAAGAACCTTAAAGCTCTCAGGTATGCCAGGCTTGGGCACGTTTTGCCCCTTGACAATGGCCTCATAGGTTTTAACACGGCCAACCACGTCATCAGATTTAACCGTGAGTATCTCTTGCAGGGTGTAGGCCGCACCGTAAGCCTCCAGTGCCCAAACCTCCATCTCTCCAAAACGCTGGCCGCCAAATTGAGCTTTACCGCCCAAGGGCTGCTGTGTAACAAGAGAGTAGGGGCCTGTGGAGCGTGCGTGTATTTTATCGTCAACCAAGTGGTGAAGCTTAAGGAAGTACATATATCCCACTGTAACGGGGTTATCAAAGCGTTCGCCTGTTCTGCCGTCATACAGCCAGGTTTTGCCGTCCTGTCTCATGCCTGCTTTTTCAAACAGCTCGCCAAAGTCGCTCTCGTGTGCACCGTCGAATACGGGGGTCATAATTTTGAAGTCCAGCAGAGAGGCCGCACGGCCAAGGTGAACCTCCAGCACCTGCCCTATGTTCATTCGGGAAGGCACGCCAAGGGGATTCAAAACTATGTCAAGTGGAGTTCCGTCGGGCAGGAAGGGCATATCCTCCACAGGCAGCACACGGGATACAACACCCTTGTTGCCGTGGCGTCCGGCCATTTTATCACCCACAGAAATCTTCCTCTTCTGGGCAAGATAGCAGCGCACAACCTTGTTTACTCCCGGGCTTAGCTCGTCGCTGTTTTCACGGGTGAACACCTTAACATCAACCACAATGCCGGATTCGCCGTGGGGCACTCTAAGGGAGGTATCTCTAACCTCTCTGGCCTTTTCGCCGAATATGGCTCGCAGCAGACGCTCCTCGGCTGTAAGCTCGGTTTCGCCCTTAGGCGTTACCTTGCCAACCAGAATATCACCTGCGTGAACCTCTGCGCCAATGCGGATTATACCTCTTCCGTCAAGCTCCCTGAGGGCGTCCTCGCCCACGTTGGGGATGTCACGGGTTATATCCTCTGCACCAAGCTTGGTGTCTCTTGCCTCAGTCTCGTACTCCTCTATGTGTATAGAGGTAAATACATCGTCTCTAACTACCTTTTCGTTAAGCAGGACGGCATCCTCATAGTTATAGCCCTCCCAGGTCATAAAGCCTATAAGGGCATTTTTGCCCAGTGAGATTTCACCGTTATGGGTAGCGGGGCCGTCTGCAAGCACATCGCCCTTGTTGACTATATCGCCCTTGTTAACCACAGG
>JAISYX010000085.1 GCA_031269595.1 Oscillospiraceae bacterium | reverse complement strand
ACCCCGAAACCCAATTTATCAGGTTTCGGGGTTTTCATGCCTTTGTTTTTAGCCTTTATGTTGCGTGAATTCATCAGTACTCTTAGTAACGGCAAAATAGACGACTTTGCTCGTATAATAATTCTGTGAATTACCTGTCCACATCATTGCACAATCCCATGGATATTTTTCAGGTGAGAGGTTTGCAGCTGAGCAAGGAATTATTTCGGAAGTATCTAGCGGGAATTTTTGAGCCCATTTACCGTCGTTTAGTTGTGCCCAAAAATGATAATCGAAGTTTCGTTTGCCGCCGAGGTCCACAACGTCATTCCAAACCTTGCAGCCTATCCTCATAGCGATGCGGTATTCAACTGAAGGGTCTATTTTAGAATCGAAGCTATCCAGCTGTCGGAAACTTGAGATTTTTAAACCTGTCTTATGCTCGTCTACATAGTTTTTCACAAGCTCGGTGAAATAGGTCAGCACTCCAGATTCGCCTAATTGCGTGTAGATTTGATCCATTGAATCAAAATCAGCAGCCAAATCATCAATCAAGATCATGTTCGTATCACGCAGCGCATAGGACATGCAGTTTCCGCCTTCGTCAGTCAGTGCGCCAGGAAATGGAGTTTCTGTGTAAGCGAATTTGCCATAATTTTTTGCACGCTCGCCCGTCTGGCCAGTGACCTCAAGATATGGAATTTCAGCTTCGGATTCCCCAACGTCACTAATAAAGGTATATTCTTCACCATCAATTTCGCCAAATAATGCGAAGCCATAGTTCGGACGCTCACCGCTTAACCATGTTCTAACAAAATCTTTCACAGATACGCTGACCCATGCGCCGCCTTCGTTTTTAACATCGAAAGAGCGAATGCTGGTGCTGTCAATGGCAGATACCGCTTCAGCTCGGGTTAAATTGCTGTAGTCCCAATTATTTGAGACGAAACCAATACTAATTTTACTTGGCGCAGTTTCGCTATTAAGCTTTAGAAAGAGTCGTGCTTCGCTAATTTCATCTGCTAGCCAAGTGCCTTTGAGCGGCAGACGAAGCAATGCGAAAATGTCTTTACCTTCAGCGGTTTTACCGACATAAAAGTTTTGCGAATCAACATCTATCCCCATACTAGTATCAGGTTTGCTTTCGTCGTACCAAGCGGAAAAGGTATTGTTTAAAGCCTTCCAAGTTTCTGTAGTAGCCTTCCCAGTTTCAGTAGTAGCCTTTGTGTTCGAACATGAAGCACCGATAAGTAGCATGGACGCAAGTAGAAGAACACTGAGTAATTTTTGTGGTTTTGACATTTTTACCTCCAATAATTTAATTAAAAGAATATGATTATCATTTTAAAAGATACCATGGAAGCAATGAGTTGTCAATGGGAAAATCTGCAAAAAAGGAACAACTTGAAAAGGCATAATAAATCCATTGAAAATTCTTCTCATACCGCAGTTACGCCGATTCAGGAATTTGCACACTCCGCACTGGCAAGCGTAGTGATAACGGATAAGCTGTTGCGCTTTAATGCGGACTGCATCCGTGTCCCCTACAAACCGTGTAATTTATACATTCACACCTTTGTCGTGGTTTTTTTAAAAATCTCTACTATACAAAACTAAAACAATATGGTATAATATCCTGTGATAATTTTATAAGGAGGGAGCAGGCTTATATGAAGATACTGGGAATAGACCCGGGCTATGCCATTGTGGGCTTTGGCGTTATAGAATCCCAAAACGGGCGTTATCGCCCCCTTGATTACGGGGCAATTACAACTCCCGCCAAGGCTGAGTTTGCGGATAGATTAGAGATTATTTATGATAGGCTCAGCGAGCTGCTTACCCTGCACATGCCCGAGGCTATTTCACTGGAGCAGCTCTTTTATGTAAGCAACGCCAAAACCGTTATAGGTGTGGCAGAGGCCAGAGGGGTTATCCTGCTGGCCTGCAAGAAGCATAGAGTGCCTGTTTTTGAATATACTCCCCTACAGGTTAAACAGGCCGTTACAGGCTATGGCAAGGCGGAAAAGGCGCAGGTGCAGGAGATGACACGCAAGCTGCTGTGCCTTAAAAGTGTGCCTAAGCCAGACGATACCGCCGACGCACTGGCTATGGCAATCTGCCACGGACAGGCTGCGGGCTCGGCGTTTAGAAGAAGATTGTTAGAAGGAGCTAAGCATTAATGTTCTATTCAATAAAGGGTAAGCTAACACATATGGAGCAGGGCATAACCGTAATTGAATGCGGCGGTGTGGGCTTTAAATGCCTAACCTCACGTGCAACACAGGGCAATCTGCCCCCAATAGGTGAGGAGGCTATGCTCTATACCCACCTTAATGTGCGTGAGGATGCGCTGGATTTGTTCGGTTTCAGCTCAAAATCAGAGCTCAACTGCTTCAAATTGCTAACCTCTGTATCAGGAGTAGGCCCTAAGGCGGGGCTTGCCATACTCTCGGAGCTAAGCCCCGAGCATCTGGCCATAGCCATAGCCGCAGGTGATACCAAGGCTGTATCAAGGGCGCAGGGCGTGGGCGCAAAAATTGCTCAGCGCATTATTGTGGAGCTTAAGGACAAGCTCTCGCTGGGCTTTAGCCCAGACGGCAGCACAGCAGGAGCTTCGCAAATGGGGGTCATATCAGCGGCAAGCAATGTCCAGGAGGCGGTTAACGCCCTCTCTGTGCTTGGGTATCAGCCCTCAGATGCAATGCGTCTGGTTGCGCAGTTTGATTCCAACCTGCCTGTCGAGGAGCTGATTAGGCTCTCGCTTAAGAGCATGGGGGGGCAAAGGTAAGAGAATGTCGTTAGCTTAAGTGACAGATGGCATGGTACGAAATGAAAAATGATGAATGATAAGTGATAAATGATGAATTTATCATTCACAATTAATCAGTTATCATTTATCATTCGTTGGCCTTTGACATGTTCCTCTTCAAAAAAAGGAATTGCGACAATTTTGCAACGATAATAGTTAAAGGAATATATTGTATATGGACTTCGAAAACCGCATAAGTGCCCCTGAATACATCCCTGAGGACGCAGAGGTAGATAACCCGCTGCGTCCCCGCAGCTTTGAGGAATATATTGGGCAGGAGACAGTTAAGGAGAACCTTAAAATCTTCATAGAGGCCGCCCTGCAAAGGCGGGAGAGCCTTGACCACGTGTTGCTCTATGGCCCGCCTGGGCTTGGCAAAACCACTCTTGCAGGCATAATTGCCCGTGAGATGGGCGTTAACCTGCGCATTACCTCCGGCCCTGCAATTGAAAAGCCCGGGGATTTAGCCGCAATTTTAACCAATCTTAACTCCGGTGATGTGCTGTTTATTGACGAAATCCACCGCCTTTCACGCAGTGTTGAGGAGATACTCTACCCTGCCATGGAGGATTTTGCTATTGATATAATCACAGGCAAGGGGCAAATGGCCGCAAGCTATCACCTCCCTCTGCCACGGTTTACGCTTATAGGCGCAACCACAAGGGCGGGGCAGATGACTGCTCCCCTGCGTGACAGGTTTGGCGTAGTGCTCCGGCTGGAGCTTTACACCCCCGAGGAGCTGGCGCAAATAGTGCGCCGCTCTGCCTCTATACTCAACATACATGCAGATGAAGAGGGCGCACTGGAGGTGGCCTCACGCTCAAGGGGCACGCCCCGTATAGCAAACCGATTGCTAAAGCGTGTGCGTGATTTTGCTCAGGTTATAGCCGACGGCGTAATCACCCTTGCGGCTGCGCAGGAGGCACTCAACCGCCTTGATATAGACGAGCTTGGCCTTGATAAAATAGACAGGTTAATGCTGCAAACCATGATAACCTACTACAAGGGCGGCCCCGTTGGCTTGGATACACTAGCCGCCGCCATAGGGGAGGAGGCCGTTACCATAGAGGATGTTTACGAGCCCTACCTTATGCAAATCGGCTTTTTAAGCCGAACCCCACGGGGCAGGGTGGTAACGCCCCAGGCATATTTGCACTTGGGCTTAACACCGCCCGGGGTGCAGGAGAATGAGCAGCTTAGGTTGGAGTGAATGAGGTAACATATGAGAGAGGAGGCGACAACATGTCTTTTGAATTACTCGAAGAGCGCAATAGAATAGAATATAATATAAATCCCAAGTGCCTGAGGATTTTGAAGAAACGGTGGTCGCTTTTCTTAACTACTCTGAGGGCGGTGAGATTTATATTGGCATTAACGATAAGACCAA
Organism: Oscillospiraceae bacterium; assembly: GCA_031269595.1. Lineage (GTDB taxonomy): Bacteria > Bacillota > Clostridia > Oscillospirales > Acutalibacteraceae > JAISYX01. The sequence continues at coordinate 28,761 of JAISYX010000085.1, read as the reverse complement.
AACCATTGTCGGAGTGGAGAAGCTTGACCTTGTGCAGCGGCAGCTTACCGATAGAATAAAGAACAACATTAAGCCGCACACACTTGGCTTATTCGATATTCTTATTGAGAAAATAGATGGAATAGAAGTAATCAAGGTGGTTGTGACAAGCGGCATTGAGAAGCCCTATTATTTGCGCCGTAAAGGGATGTCTCCGGAGGGCTGTTTCATCCGTGTGGGTAGCTCCAACCAGCATATGACCAAGGAGCAAATAGAAGCAATGTACGCTAGGCGTGTGCCATTTCGCTTGAGTAATATGCGCTCGCCAAGGCAGAAGCTTACCTTTAAGCAGCTTGAGATTTATTATTCAGAGCAAAAGCTAACGCTCAACGATGAGTTCCTGCGGTCATTGGACTTGCTAAATGATGACGGTAGCTATAACTATGCCGCCTATCTGCTGGCTGATGAAAACGGGGTTTCCATTAAAGTCGCCAAGTATGCCGGCACAACTAAGGTAGATTTGATTGAGAACGAAGAGTACGGATACCGTTGTCTCATTACGGCAGCCATACGTGTTCTTGAAAAGCTACGGGTTGAGAACAAGACCTTTGCTAAAGTGACCGCTCAAAAGCGGCTGGAACGTCAAATGGTCGATGAGCTAGCACTAAAAGAAGCCATCATTAATGCTATTGTTCATAATGATTACAGCCGTGAAGTACCGCCTGTTGTCGAGATTTTTTCAGACAGGCTCACCATTACATCCTATGGCGGATTGCCGCAAGGCCTTAGCCGTGAAAGCTTTTTTCGCTGCCGCTCTATGCCCCGTAACCGTGAGCTTATGCGAATATTCAAAGACGTAGACCTTGTTGAGCAGCTTGGCTCCGGCATGAGCCGTATGCTGGAAGTCTATGACAGTTCAATTTTTGCATTTGAAGATAATTTTTTGATTGTGACATTTCCATTTGCAGATGGATATGAAGTTCTTGGAACTATTACACAAAATAGTACGCAAGTTAGTACGCATGATGGTACGCATGATAGTAAGAATAATAGTAAGAATAATAGTACGAATGAAAAAATAAAAAAGATTTTAGAATTTTGCGCCGTGCCGAGAACTCGAGAGGAAATGCAAGACTGTGTCGGAATCAAGACGCGCGAATATTTCCGCAAAACGATTTTAAAGCCATTGCTTGATTCGGGAGAAATTGTAATGACACTGCCCAACGCACCGAAAAGCCACCATCAAAAGTATGTTGTTGCACCGAACAGCAGTGGGAGCCTTATATAATTGACATTTTATTCAAGTTCTAATAAAACTAAAAGAAGAAAGCTTGGAAACACTCAGAAAGGGACGCAGGCAACCCCAGCGAAATATTTTTTATAATGTTTTGTGTGCGGGTTCTCTGACACATGGTGTCAACACATGCGCTATTCCAAAGATTGGCAAGAATATGAATTAATAGATTGCTCAGGGGGCGAAAGGCTGGAGCGTTGGGGTGAGGTCATCCTAATACGCCCCGACCCGCAAATCCTGTGGGAAACTACAAAGGAGCACCCCCTGTGGAAGGATGCACACGCAAGGTACATACGCTCAAAATCGGGTGGCGGCAGTTGGGAGACCTACAAAAAAATACCCGATTCCTGGCGTATCAGCTTTAAGCATTTAAGCTTTAATTTAAAGCCCATGGGCTTTAAGCACACGGGGCTTTTCCCTGAGCAGGCCGTTAATTGGGAGTTCATCCACTCAAAAATAGGCGAGGCGGTTAAGGGCGGCAGAGCTGTGCGGGTGCTTAATCTGTTTGCATACACAGGCGGGGCGACCCTTGCCGCACTTGCGGCAGGCGCAGAGGTCTGCCACGTGGACGCCTCCAAGGGCATGACCTCCTGGGCAAGAGAGAACGCAGCGGCCTCCTCCTTAAATGAAAAGCCCGTGCGCTGGATAGTTGATGATTGCCTCAAATTTGTAGCCCGTGAGATACGCCGAGGCAGCTTTTACGATGTGGTTATCATGGATCCGCCCTCCTATGGCAGAGGCCCTAACGGCGAGATTTGGAAGCTGGAGGAGCAGATTTACAAGCTGATTGAGCTGTGCTCCAGAGTGCTGACTGAAAATCCCCTGTGCTTTATTGTCAATTCCTACACAACAGGCCTGAGCCCCTCTGTTATGAACTACATGAACGGGGTTCTGCTCTGCAAGAAGTATGGCGGCAGGGTGTGGGCAGATGAGATAGGCATTCCCGTCTCCCTAAACGGGCTTGTGCTGCCCTGCGGCGCAACAGCGGTGTGGGAAGGATAGATATTAGCTATTAGTTTTTAGATATTAGGGGTTTAATAGATGAATGAAGCGTTGATTCAAACACAAAATCTTGAATTTGCATATGATTTTGAAGAAAGTAATATACCTGTCCTAAAGGGCATAGATTTGCAGATAAAAGCAGGCGAATTTATTGCACTGTTGGGACACAACGGCTCGGGTAAATCCACTCTGGCCAAGCATTTTAATGCCCTTTTGCTGCCCTCCGGCGGCAAGGCCTTTGTCCTTGGGATGGATACCTCAAATGAGGCTCTGACCTATGAGATACGCCGCAGGGTTGGCATGGTTTTTCAAAATCCCGACAATCAGCTGGTGGCAACCATAGTTGAGGAGGATGTGGCCTTTGGCCCTGAAAATCTGGGCATACCCTCAAATGAGATACGCCAAAGGGTGGATGAAGCCCTTAAAACCGTTGGTATGTATGATTACCGTGAGCACGCACCCCACAAGCTCTCAGGCGGGCAGAAGCAAAGGGTTGCCATTGCGGGGGTTATTGCCATGCAGCCCCAGTGCATAGTATTCGATGAGCCAACCGCCATGCTTGACCCCAGCGGCAGAGAAGAGGTCATTGAGACTATACTAAGGCTAAAAAATGACTTAGGAATAGCAACGGTGCTTATCACACATTATATGGACGAGGCGGCTCTGGCGGATAGAGTTATAGTTATGGATAAGGGCGAAATACTGCTGGATGGCACTCCCGCAGAGGTGTTTGCCAAGGGGCAGCAGCTGCGTATGCACAATTTGGATGTGCCGGAAAGCGTTGAAATTGCAGAGTTTGCACGTCATATGGGCATACCTGTGCCCATGGACGCACTAAGCCCATCGACCTGCGCACAGGCTATTTTTAAGGCTTGGAGCAGCAGGGAGGAGAGCGAGAAAGCAAGGGCTTATCTGCGGTATAAGGAAGAGCTGAGTGCCAATTTAATTAATAGTGAGGCAGAGCCGGCAAGCTCAGGCTCTGTTATTAAAATAAAGGAGCTGTCCTACACCTATGGCGGTGGAACTCCCTTTGAAAAGCTGGCTATTAATAATATCAATCTGAGCATTAACAAGGGTGAGTTTATTGGCATAATAGGGCACACAGGCTCGGGCAAAACCACTCTTGTGCAGCACTTAAACGGGCTTATAAGGCCGCAGCAGGGCTCTGTTCTGCTTAACGGCACAGATATTTGGGCAAAGCCAAAAAAGATTAGGCAGGTGCGCTATCAGGTGGGGCTGGTGTTCCAATATCCTGAATATCAGCTGTTTGAAGAGACAGTGTATAAGGACATAGCCTACGGCCTTAAAAGAATGGGCGTAGATAAGCATGATATATCAATGCGTGTGCGTGAGGCGGCCAATTTTGCGGGCTTGGATTTAAATTTGCTGGAAAAATCCCCCTTTGACCTCTCAGGAGGAGAGAAGCGCAGAGCGGCCATTGCAGGTGTTATAGCCATGCGTCCGGCTGTGCTGGTTTTGGACGAGCCCTCTGCAGGGCTTGACCCAAAGGGCAGGCGGGAGCTTATGAATCAAATACAGTCCTACAGGCGCAGGAGCGGCACAACTGTGTTAATGGTCTCGCACTCCATGGAGGAGATTGCCCGCTTTGCCGATAGGGTGCTTGTTATGAACAAGGGTGAAATAGCCATGCAGGGCACGGTTAGTCAGGTGTTTGGGCACAGCCATGAGCTTGTGCAAATGGGCTTAAAGGTGCCGGAGCTAACGCAAATTTTTGATTCCCTAAGCGGCAGAGGCGTGCCTGTAAGCAGCAGCGTTTATACTCTAAATCAAGCCATAACCGAGATGGAAAGGCTGTTTGCAGGAGGTGCGGGCAATGCTTAAGGATATAACCATAGGCCAGTTTTTTCCAGGCAAATCCTTTATACACAAAATGGACCCCCGCATGAAGATTATACTCATGTTTGGCTTGATTGTGTTTGTATTTATGGCAGGCAATGCAATTTCAATGGGCGTGGTGCTGCTCTCTACTGTTTTAATCCTGCTAATTACACGTGTGCCCTTTAAGCTATATTTTAAGGGCTTAAAAGCAATTTGGATGATAATAATACTAACCTCACTGCTCAATATGTTTTATATAAAGGGTACCGTTATATTTGAGTGGAAATTCATAAGCATAACCTGGGAGGGCGTGCGCCAGAGCATATTCATCACGCTGAGGATAGTCTGCATGATATTAATAAGCTCTGTGCTCACCTACACAAGCTCACCCACCGCCCTTACAGACGCAATAGAGCGTCTGCTTGCACCCTTTAAGCTGGTGGGCTTAAAGGTGCACGAGCTGGCCATGATGATGACCATTGCCCTCAGGTTTATACCAACTCTGATTGAAGAGGTTGAAAAAATCATGAACGCCCAAAAGGCAAGGGGTGCAGACATGGATTCAGGCCGCCTGACAGAGCGTATCAAGGCCATGATACCTGTGTTTATACCGCTGTTTGTCTCTTCAATAAGGCGTGCGGTGGAGTTGGCCGCAGCTATGGAATGCCGCTGCTATACAGGGGGCAAGGGCAGAACAAGAATGAAGGTTCTGCGCTATAAATTTAGGGATTTCTTCGCCTTTACAGTTATAGCCGCCCTGTGCGCAGGTATTCTTTATATTAATTTTAGATTCCCTGAATGGAAAATGACAGTATGAGAAATCTCAAGCTTTCAATCCGATACAACGGCAGAGCCTATCACGGCTGGCAGGTGCAGCGCAACGCCATTGCCGTGCAGCAGGTGTTTCAGGAGGCTCTGGCGCAAATTCTGCCAGAACTGCCCGATATAAAGGGCTGCTCAAGGACAGACACAGGAGTTCACGCCAACCAATATGTAATAAATTTTAAAACCGAGAGCCAAATACCCTGCGAGAAGTTCATCAGGGCACTCAACAGGTATTTACCCGATGATATAGCCGTTTATGAGTGCAGCGAGGCGGCATTGGACTTTCACGCACGCTACTGCTGCAAGGGTAAGCAGTATATTTATAAGATATGGAACTCCCCCCACAAAAACCCCTTTATGAAGGGGCTTGCACTGCATTATACCCACCCTTTAGACGAAAAGCTCATGAATGAGGTGGCGCAGCAATTCCTTGGCAGACATGATTTTTCGGCCTTTTGCTCCGCAAATTCAGATGTAGAGGATAGGGTTAGAACCGTCACCCTTGCAAGGGTTGAAAGAGAGGCGGAGCTGCTCACCTTCACAGTTGAGGCCGACGGCTTTTTGTATAACATGGTTAGAATTATGGCGGGCACTCTGCTGTGGGTTGCTGAGGGCAAAATAGCGGCCAACGCTATTGCCTCTGTAATACAGAGCGGGGAGAGAGGCAGAGCAGGCAAAACCGCCCCGCCAGAGGGGCTGTATCTTAATAAGGTGTTTTATTAATGTATAATGCATAATGGGGTATCTCTAAAAACGCTAGGGGCAGACCTATGTGTCTGCCCAGATTAACGTAAAATGCCCGTATTTGGGCAGGCACATAGGTCTGCCCCTACGGGGGCTTGTTGTCTAATATGTAAATTTTTTATTGACATATCAGCACAGCCGCAAAGCCCATACCTTAGCCGTTTTCAGCACATAAAAACCCGCCTGAAATCACACAAAAATTGACTTTTATGCGGAAATATGCTATAATAACCTCACGGCATTAGCGGCAATAAATTGCCGATGCCTGAGAGAACATTGTTACGATTAGAGGTTAGCACTGCGTGCTTTTGTGTAATAACATAACTCTGAATCAGGCATCCATAAAAACCGAAGGGGCCGACCTATGTGTCTTCCCAGATTATCGTAAAAATGCCCGTTTGGGGGCAGACACATAGGTCTGCCCCTACAGGGTAGCTTTTAATGGGATAAATATATGAAAAGGCGTGGGAGAAATGGCTGGGAAGAAAAAAACTGAAAAACGGCCTCGGCGGCAGCGCAGAATCCGCAATGACAAAATCTCTGCCAAGCAGGTTTCGTTTAGTGTGCTAAAGCGCAAGGCGCAGGTTAAAAGGATAGGCAGCTACATACGCAAAATTGTTATCAGACTTATTCTGTGCCTTTTGGCCTTTTTGATTATACTGTTCATATATCAAAACCGCTATGATTTATCCTACAACGGCATGGTGCAGTGGGTGCATGATTCCATTGCAAAAACAGGCAATGGAGATGGCTATCCTCTTGCTGTTTCGGGCAGCAGAACCCTGCAATTTGAGGAGTTCAACGGCACAGTGCTCACGCTCTCCAACACCTCGCTTATTGCCTATAATCCCAGCGGCAAGCGGGCCGCCGAAAGGCTGCACGGCTTTAATGCTCCCGTTGTATCAACAGGCGATAAACGCTTGCTCATATATGATATGGGCGGCAAGGCCTATAAAATAGAGAGCATATCAGAGACCATTTACAAGGGCAGTGCCGAAAACCGCATAATAGTTGCAGATATGGGCGAAAACGGCGCATATGCTATTGCGGCAAAGGAGGAACAGAGCTTTGCCTCTGTAACCCTTTATCAATCGGATAACACACAGGTGCTCAAGTGGGCCTCAACAGAATATCAGGTAGTGGACGTGGCTGTAAGCCCCAACGGCAAAAGCGTTGCTGTGGCGGGAATCAAGGCGAAAAACGGGGATATATGCTCTGTAGTCAAGGTTTTTAAGCAGGATAAAAAAACAGCGGTGGCCTCTTATGAAATAGAGGGCTGCATGTACATGGCACTGGAGTATTTATCCGCAGATAATCTTGCTGTGGTGGGGGATACAGGCGTAACTGTTATGAAGGTGGGCGACAATACCGCAAGCAATTACAGCTATGGAGGAAGACACCTTGCATGTTATGATATATCATATAATGACGGCGCGGCTCTTGCCCTTTCAAAATACAGCGACAGAAGGAACTGCACCCTGTTTATAATTGGCAAAAACGGCTTAAAAATATCTGAAAAGGACGCCAATATAGATGCTCTGGACGTAAAATTTAGAGGGAAGTATATCTATGTAACAACAGACGGCAAGCTGTACTCCTATAAAACAAACGGGACATTATTTAATAGCTATGATGCGGGCGCAGGCTCTAAAAGGGTTGCGGTTAACGGACATTATGCGTATATTTCGGGTTTAAGCAGCATTAGACGCATTGAATTATAAAATTTTTAATAAATGTTGTAATGTGGGAAAAAATATGATATTATTATTTAAATTGGGCTTTTGGAGGTGCAATTAAATTGCAATACATTTTAGACGGTATTTTGTTAATATTTATTGTTTTTATGATATGGAGAACCGCAAAGCATACCATGCTAAGAGTCATATTAGATACGGTGTGCCTGTTTATGACTGTGGCTGCCTCTGGAAGGATAAGCATGATACTCTCAAAGCTTACCTTTAATTGGTTCTTTAAAAATGCCATTGCCAGAAAGATAGAAATTCAGGTTGAAAAAATGGGTGTAATGTACGGCAGCGGAACCCGACTTGAAAGGGTTTTGCGCCTTATGCCCAGCTTTGTGCGCTCTGGCGCAGAGGAATACGGCCTTAACAACACGGTTAATCAAAATAAGATAGACCAGGCTGTTTTGGAATATTCCCCCAAGCAGGCCTCGCAGCAAATAGCTGAGGTTCTTGCAGGTCCTGTTATTCAGGGTGTGCTAAGGGCTGTGTTTATGATACTCCTCTGCTTTGCCTTCTTTTTTATTTACAGAACCATGTGCAAGGTTTTAGAGGATACAGTTAAATCACCTGCAATTTGCTATTGCGACCCTATATTCAGCGGTGTTTTTGGCGCAACACGTGCGGTTATTTATTTGCTTATAGTTCTTTGCGGCATAGGTCTTATATTCCCCGTAATAAACGATTTGGGAATTATAATAAAAGCAAGAGAGTATATTGATAAATCCTATCTGGTTAAACTTTTTTATGAAAATAACATACTTAATTTTATAATAGGTGATATTAAAAATATCGCCTAAAAAAGCTCAACCCTCTTGTTTTAGGTTAAGAAAGGGGATTTTTGTAAGCATGAGCAGAAGTCAGCTTAGCAAGAGCATACTTAACGTGCCAAACACGCTATCTTTTATAAGAATTATTCTTATACCGGTTTTTGTTTACTTCTTTTTTAAAAATAATCTTTGGGCTGCTTCGGGTGTATTGCTTGCCTCGGGGCTTTCGGACATGTTCGACGGTTACCTTGCCCGCAAGCTTAATCAAATAACCGAAATGGGAAAGATACTAGACCCAATTGCAGACAAGCTAACACTGTGCGCTGTTGTGGTGTGTATGTGGGCAAGGTTTGCCCATGGCTTTTCGGGGCTTGGTATCTGTTTTACTATAATGGCCACAAAGGAGCTTATAATGTGCTTGGGCAGCCTTGTGCTTCTCTCAATGGGAACCAAGCCCACAGCTGCAAAATGGTACGGGAAGCTCTCAACGGTGTTCTTTTACTGCGTTATGCTGGTACTTGTGCTCTTTGAGGTATTCAAGGCTGAGTTCCCCTCCCGCTGGCTTGTGGAGCTTATTTTGGTTGCAATAACAACGGCACTGGCTCTGTTTGCTCTGGGCGGATATGTGCACACGGCTATAGGGCTTTTAAAAGAAGCCCAGAATCAGGAGGAACACAAATGAAGAATCTTTGTTCAAGATGTCATAAATGGCCGGCGGTAGTCTTCTTTTCGGTTTCAACAGGAGAGGACAGCAGCCCCCCAAAGGGTTACTGCATGCAGTGCGCAAAGGAGATGAATATTAAGCCGGTTACAGATATGCTCGCTCAATTTGGAATGAATGAAATGGACGACGAACAAATGGAGGAGATGAACGAGCAAATTAACTCCATGATGGAGCAGTTTGGCGGCTTTAATTTTTTAAATGGCGGCGATGATGACGACGAATATGACGATGATGATTATGACGATGAAGATGAGGACGAAGACAGCGACGAATATTTTGAGCAGGGCGGCGCAAGGAGTCTGCCCTTTGAATTAATGGATGCAAGCTTTTTAGAGGGCAATGAGGGCGAGCTATCAGGTGATTTTGACCCTGCGAGCATATTTTCATTCTCTGAGCATGAGAATGAGCAGGAAACGGAGAAAAAAAGGCGCAGGAATTCAAAAAAGAAAGACAAAAACCGCAAGTACCTCAACCAATATTGCACTAACCTTACAGCCCGTGCAGTTGCAGGTGAGCTGGACAGAATAATAGGCAGAGACAGAGAGATAGAAAGGGTTATACAAATCCTCTCACGCAGGAGCAAGAACAACCCCTGCTTAATAGGAGAGCCCGGGGTTGGCAAAACCGCCATAGCCGAGGGCTTGGCTCTTAGAATCTCCGCAGGAGAGGTGCCCCTGCGTCTTCAAAATAAAGAGATACATCTGCTGGACTTAACAGGCCTTGTGGCCGGAACCCAGTTTAGAGGCCAGTTTGAAAGCCGCATTAAAGGCCTGCTGGATGAAATTAAGACAGAGGGCAATATAATTCTGTTTATAGACGAGGTGCACACACTTGTTGGCACAGGCGATTCCGAGGGCTCAATGAGTGCCGCAAATATAATGAAGCCCCCTCTCTCCCGCGGGGAGATTCAGGTTATAGGCGCAACTACCTTTAAGGAATACCGCAAGCATATAGAAAAGGATTCCGCCCTTGAGCGCAGGTTTCAGCCCGTTATAGTTGAAGAGCCCTCAATAGCTGATACAATCAAGGTTTTGCTTGGCGTTAGAGAATATTATGAGAGCTACCACAAGGTCTCCATTTCTGAGGAGCTTATTCGCAGGGTGGTTAACCTCTCCGAACGCTATATAACAGACAGATTTTTGCCTGATAAGGCCATAGATTTGCTGGATGAGAGCTGTGCCTGTGCACTTTTGCGCAACAAGGCCATCTCACAGTATGAGGCATTGGGCGCAAGGCTTGCTAAATGCAATGAAGAGCTCACCCGCATGGAGGAAAAATCTGAGAGCACGCTGGAATTTTATGAAAAGCAGGCCAAAAATAAAATGCTGGCCGAAAATCTTAAAAAAGAGATAAGCGAGCTTGAGGACGAGGTGGCGGAGGCCGCCGTTAAAGAGGAGGATTTGGCCAAGGTTATAGAGCTGTGGACAGGGATACCCGCCTCAAAGGTGACAGAGAACGAAAATCGCCGCCTTAGCCTTTTAGATAAGGTGCTAAAAAAGAGAATAGTGGGGCAGGATGAGGCCGTAGACATGGTTGCAGCGGCTATAATGCGCAGCAGGGTTCAAATAAGCCCCAGGAGACACCCCGCTTCATTTATATTTGTAGGGCCTACAGGCGTTGGCAAAACCGAGTTGGTAAAGGCTCTGGCAGAGGAGCTTTTCCACTCACCCGAAACACTAATACGCCTTGATATGTCCGAGTTTATGGAAAAGCACTCGGTCTCAAAAATAATAGGCTCACCCCCTGGCTATGTGGGCTATGATGAGGCCGGCCAGCTCACCGAAAAGGTGCGCCGCAAGCCCTACAGCGTTCTGCTATTTGATGAGATTGAAAAGGCTCACCCCGATGTTTTAAATATTCTGCTGCAAATACTTGATGAGGGTAGGGTTACAGACGCACAGGGCAGGGTTGTAAATTTTGAAAATACCGTTATTATTATGACCTCCAATGCAGGAAGCGATAAAAAGGGCGGTATGATGGGCTTTGCCCGCAGCGAAAACGAGCTTAACAAAGAAAAGGCAAGCAAGGCACTCTCTGAGTTCCTGCGGCCTGAATTTTTGGCCAGAGTGGATGAGATTGTGGTGTTTAACCCCCTCTCTTTTGAGGACTTCAAGCGCATAGCGGTGCTAACCTTAGAGGCCTATGCCAAAACTCTTGACGAGAGAGCTATAGCTCTGCGCTATAGCGACGACGCTGTAACCTGGCTGGCAGAGCATTCTCAGGGCGGCAAGAGTGCCGCAAGAGACTTGCTTAACCTAATCAGGCGCAGGGTCGAGGATAAAATGGCCTCACTGCTGGTGGAACAGGGCGAGAGCATTGCAGCCTTTTGCATAGCTGTAGAGGGCGGCGATTTGAATATAACTATAGGGTAGGAGAAGCATATGAATGAAAAAAAGAAGGTTTTAATAATAGGTGCAGGGCCGGCAGGTCTTACCGCTGCATTTGAGCTGCTTAAAAGCGAAAAGGATTATGATGTAACTATTCTTGAAGAGAGCAGCGACATTGGCGGTATCTCCCGAACGGTTAAGCATAATGGCAACCGCATGGATATAGGCGGACACAGGTTTTTTTCAAAGGACGACAGGGTTATGGAGTGGTGGCGTAGCCTCATGCCTCTGCAAGGTGCGCAGGCTCTGGACGATAAGCTCCTTGGCCGTGAAAAGCCCATTGAAGCAGGCGGCCCCGACCCTAAGAATGAGGATAGAGTTATACTCATACGTGAGAGGGTCTCCCGCATTTACTATTTAAAAAAATTCTTTGATTATCCTGTTAGCATGAAGCTGCAAACCATTAAAAACATGGGCTTGCTGCGCACCGCAAAGGCGGGCTTTTCATATATGAAATCGGCTGTTATCAAGAAGAATGAGGATTCACTTGAAAACTTTTACATAAACCGCTTTGGCAAGGTTCTCTATGGCATGTTCTTTGAAAAGTACACACAAAAGCTCTGGGGCAGACATCCCTCCGAAATCTCCGCCGATTGGGGCGCACAGCGGGTTAAGGGGCTTTCTATCCTTGCTGTTTTAAAGGATATGTTCAGCAAGGCCTTTGGCTCTAAGGATAGCAAAAACGTTGAAACCTCATTGATAGAGCAGTTCTGGTATCCTAAGCTTGGCCCCGGGCAGCTGTGGGAGACAGCCGCTCAGGAGGTTCAAAGCATGGGCGGCAGCATCAGATTTAACACGCCCGTGCGCAAAATCCACCTTGATGGCGGCAGGGTTAAGTCTGTTACCACGGAGAGCGGAGAGGAAATATTTGCAGATGAGTTTATCTCAACCATGCCTCTTAAGGATTTAGTGGAGGGTATGGATGCCTCCGCAGTGCCGGAAAATGCCGCATACATAGCAAAAAATCTGCCCTACAGGGACTTTATAACTGTTGGCTTGCTTGTAAATAAGCTCAATTTAAAAAACGAGACAGGCAAAAAAACCTTGGGCAACATAGTGCCCGATTGCTGGATTTATGTCCAAGAGCCTGATGTAAAGCTGGGCAGGATACAAATCTTTAACAACTGGTCGCCGTACATGCTGCAAAAGCCTGAAAATCAGGTGTGGATTGGCCTTGAATACTTCTGTGATGAGGGCGACGAGCACTGGAATATGTCCGAAAAGGAGTTCACAGACTTTGCCGCCGCAGAGCTTGCGGGCATGGACGTAATCAACTCCGCCTCTGACGTGCTGGATTCACACAGGGAGAGGGTCAAAAAGGCGTATCCCGCATACTTTGACACCTACAGCCGCATTGATGAATTGACCTCATGGCTGGACGGAATAGGCAACCTATTCTGCATAGGCCGCAATGGGCAGCATAGATATAATAACATGGATCACTCCATGGCCACAGCCTTTGAGGCGGTTAAGAATATCAATTCTGGCAGCACAGATAAAGAGAATATCTGGAATGTTAACACAGAAAAGGAATATCATGAGGAAAAAAGCAACTGATAAATTTATAAATATTCTCTTGCAATCTATTTCTACATGATGTATAATAGCAATAATCACACAAAAGGAGGAGTGTAATTATGCCGGATGACAGAACCATAACATTTTCAATTGCTGAGGACCACAGCAGGGTTATAAAAGAGAATCTTACAAAGGTGTATGATGCTTTAACAGAAAAGGGTTATAACCCAATCAATCAAATTGTGGGATACATTCTTTCAGAAGACCCCACATATATCACCACTCACGGAGGAGCACGCAGCACTATCAGGCGCATAGACAGAGATGAGCTGCTGCAAGAGCTTTTGCGCTCCTTCCTGAACGGATAAGATGGAGGTGCCCCATGGCAGAGGCAACAACAAAAGAGCAGCTTTTATACAAGGGCAGACCCTTGCTGCGCTGCGGCAATGAGATTTATTACGGCAATATGACTGATAAATATATAGTCCATATTGTTATTTTGTCAAGCAAAAGGGTTAACGATTTAGATGTACCAAACCAGCTATCTGTACAGCTAATGTACACAGACCCCGACATTCGTCTTAAGGACAGAATAGTTAAAACAAGCGAAAAGGAAGGCCTCTACCGTGCCTTGGAGATAGGCACAATTTGGCTGGAGCGTGCGCTTTCGGGGAAGTAGATGGCAATGCATAATGTATAATTCATAATGCATAATTATTAGGCTACAGCTGTTAATGATGCTGTAGCCTTTTGTTTTGCCGGTGAATCCGTAGGGGCAGACCTATGTGTCTGCCCAAAAGCGGGAATTTTACGGCAGTCTGGGCAGACACATAGGTCTGCCCCTACGAACCCCTTAATCAAATTTGTGCAGCAAATCACCACAATTATGCATTAAAAAAACCTTGGAGAAAAACACATGACCGATCAACAAGCAATAGAATACATCCACTCCCGCCTTAGGTTTGGCATTTGCCCGGGGCTGGAGCGTATAGCAAAGCTGGAGGCGGCTGTGGGCAACCCGCAGGATTCCCTGCCTATCATACACCTTGCGGGTACAAACGGCAAAGGGAGCACGGCCTCTATGCTGGCCTCTATTTTAAAGGAGGCTGGCTTTAAAACAGGACTTTTTACCTCACCCTATGTAACTGACTTTTGTGAGAGAATCTCCATAAACGGGGAGATGATACCGCAGCAGGCTCTGGCCAGCTGTGTTGAAAGGCTTGCGCCTATCGTATCTCAAATGGAGGCGGCGGGGGAGGTCATAACGGAATTTGAGCTTATAACTGTGCTGGCTCTGCTGTGGTACAGGGAGGAGGGCTGCAATGCGCTTGTGCTGGAAACAGGTCTGGGCGGCCGCTTTGACGCTACCAATACGGTTAAAAAGCCGCTGCTCTCTATCATAACTAAAATTGCCTATGACCACATGGATATACTGGGGGATACTCTGCAAAAAATAACCTTTGAGAAGTGCGGGATAATCAAAAAAGGCGTGAACGTAGTGAGCTATCCCGCACAGGCAGAGGAGGCTCTGGCTGTAATAATGGAGAGGACTGCTCAGGAGGGCGGCAAGCTTATAATAGGCAACACCAATGCCGCAACAGTTACAGCAGAATCCATTTTTGGCACGGATATGCAATACGGCGGTTTGAAGGTGCGTATACCGCTGGCTGGCAGACATCAGGCATCTAATGCGATTACGGCAATAGAAGCAGCCAAGGCCCTTAGAACGCAAGGAATGGCTATATCTGATGCCGACATAGAAAACGGCATAGCCAAAACTGTGTTTGCCGCAAGACAAGAGGTGCTGAGCAAGTCTCCGCTTATCATATTGGACGGTGCGCATAACCCCGACGGGGCTGAAACGCTGGCCTATTCAATCAAAAACTACCTTAAAGGCCGCAGGGTGATATGCATTATGGGTATGCTGGAGGGCAAAAACGCAGAGGAGGCTTTAAATATACTTGCGCCGCTGTTTGATAAGCTCTATGCGGTGAGTCTCGATAATCCACGTGCCATGCAGGTACACAAATTTGCCTCTCTGGCGAGAAAACACTGTAGGGAGGTAGTTGAGCTCGAGAACTCAAAAGAGGCTGTTACAGAGGCCCTGAGCGAGCTTAACGGCACAACAGCTCTGGTGTGCTGCGGCTCGCTGTATCTGGCGGGAGAGCTTCGCCCTCTTTTGCGCTAAACTTACAAAAAATACGCCCCTATTTCAACAAATAAAACAAGGACAAGCCCTTATTATTAATAAGGGCTTTTTTATATGTATAAGCTAAGGCAAAATTGGCAATAATATATTTTTATGGCAATCTTTAGATATTTCCGGTCTTGGAGGTGAAAATCATGGGTGTAAAATTAAGTGTTGAGCAAGGGGTCATAACCGCCTGCATAGACGGCGAGATAGACCACCATTCCGCAAGGGGCATAAGAGAGCGCATTGACAGTGCCGTAGAAAAAACCACGCCTAAAACCCTTAATATGGATTTTGGCGGGGTGAGCTTTATGGATAGCTCAGGCATAGGCCTTATTATGGGCAGATATAAAATAATGCGTGAGCTTGGCGGCAGGGTTAATGTTATTAACGCAAATTCAACCATTCAAAGAATGATTAAGCTGGGCGGGCTTGGCCGCCTGAATATCATGGGCGATACATTTGCCAGTTAAAGAGAAGCAAGCTTGAAAAAAGAACTAAGAAGGGTGTCATATATGAAAATAAAAGTTAAGAAAAGCTCAGAGGTTAAAAAACCTATAAATGAGATGAGGCTGGTAATATCCAGCAGCTCGGCTAACGAGAGCTTTGCAAGAACTGCTGTCTCGGCATTTGTGGCTCAGCTTGACCCCACAATAGAGGAGATAGCCGATATTAAAACAGCTGTTTCAGAGGCTGTTACAAACTGCATAGTACATGCATACCGCAACACCATAGGGCAGATCTACATAAATGTGCGGGTCTTCTCAGGCGGCAGGGTGTGCATAAGAATAAGGGATACAGGCTGCGGCATCGAGAACATTCCTCAGGCCATGGAGCCTTTATTTACCACAGGGGGCAGCGAGCGTGCCGGCCTTGGCTTTGCTGTTATGGAAAGCTTTATGGACGGGCTGAAGGTGCGTTCTAATTTGGGCAAGGGCACTACTGTTTCAATGGAAAAGGTTATAGCCCGCAGAATTAAGTACAATGTTGGAGCGTGACGCTCTTATTAGCGAGAATCTGCCCCTTGTACATGCCTGTTGCAACCGTTACAGGGGCAGGGGCATGGAATATGACGACCTTGTTCAGGCGGGCAGCATGGGCTTGGTTAAAGCTGCGGACAGGTTTGATGAGGGCAGAGGGCTAAAATTTTCAACCTATGCTGTGCCTCTTATTTTGGGTGAGATTAAAATGCTCTTCCGTGAGGGCGGGGCATTAAAAATGAGCCGTTCCCTAAAGGATTTGGCTCTTAAGGCAATGCGTGTGCGTGCTGAGCTGGCCAACGAAAAGGGCTGCGAACCAAGCATAGGCGAGCTGGCCGAGCGGCTGGGCGTTAGTCATGAGCAGGTGGCCGAGGCAATTGCGGCGGCCGCACCTCCCGTCTCCTTGACCTCAGAGGACGAGGAGCTGGATGTCCCCACAGGCGATTTTGACGGTGAACTGATAGACCTTCTTGCCCTGCGTGAGCTGCTGCAAAAGCTAACACAAGAGGATAGGGAGCTTATCTCTCTGCGCTATTTTAAAAGCAAAACCCAAACCGAGGCCGCAAAGGTGCTGGGTATGAGTCAGGTGCAGGTCTCACGGCGTGAAAGGGCTATTCTGGCGGAGTTGAGGCAGAGGCTGGTTAGTTAATAATAGTGCGGCTTAACTGCAAAAATTTGGCTTAAGCAGTTAATTTTGCTGAGTAAAAGGAGTATACTCATGCCAATGGAGGTATTAGAAGATGAACAACAATATAAAGAGTAATCCGGTTGAGGATGAGCTGAACGCTATCAGAATCAATTTATATGAGCAGACAAAGGACATGACGCAGCCGGAGCAGAATGCATTTTTTAGGAACATGGCAAAGGCGGCCTTTGCAAAACACGGAATTAAAGCCAAGATTGTGCAAGCTCCTATTGTGCGGCGGCAAGGAACCCAACCATAAGAGAAGACAGACGTCTAGCCCAATTGTCTCAAAATCATAATGTATAAAAAACTATGGGAGCAGCTTGTAACTGCTCCCGTCTCTTTTTTTGCGGTGTTAAAGAAATATGCGACTTAACTGCACACCAAACTATTGCTGTTTAAAAACAACGATAGTTTCTGTTTTATGTGTGGGCTTATAAAAAGGGGGAAACAAACAACACGAAATGCAAGAGGTAGAGTAGCATTCCTGCGCAACCCATTCATCTGTTGCTTCAGCTCTTGTGTAGTATTCGGTTCGCATGAGATTATCCTTGCGAAAGGTTTGGACAAATCGGGTTTCGCCCCCCAGTAATTCGCCTATAAACGTCGCTGTCTCCTGTAAAACGTCCTCCACACTCTCGCCCTCAATACCCCAAGTGTCAAAGTGTCTGTGGTCTGCATAGGGGAGATATACAATAGTGCCTGTGCCTGTAAAGTCAACGCCCATATGATTGACAGAGTCAATCTCCCAAATATCCTTTGTAAGGTCAAGGCATGAAACATCCACTACCTGAGCAAGGCATTCCAGCAGATAGCTCTTATTTTTATCCCAGTCAGGGTCTTTTTTGTACTTATCCCTTTTCATTTTGACACCCCTAATTTAACATAGCAGACCTAATGCTGCTATTTAAAGCACCGTGTACATCTCTGCGGCGGCTTCCTTGCGCACAACCTCTGTTACAAGATTCACCTTAACCTTTAAGGTGTTGCTGCCAAAGCTCAGCTCTATTACATCGTTAACCTTAACATCATATGAAGCCCTTGCGGTTTTTCCATTTACCAAAACCCTGCCTGCGTCACAGGCATCATTGGCAATGGTTCTGCGCTTGATAAGGCGGGAAACCTTTAAATATTTATCTAATCTCAATTGAATTTCTCCATTCTATTTAAGTTAATTTAAATTTGCGTAGCAAATTCGCCTTAATTTTCAACTTTCCATTTTCAATTTTCAACTCAAAATTTGCAATTTGCAAATTAACGAAAACGAACCGACCTTGCAACAAGGTCGGTTCAATCATTGCGGTTACTTGATTATTTTGCCGCACTGTCCTTGAAAGCCTTACCAGCCTTGAAAACGGGCAGCTTAGAAGCGGGGATAGTAATCTCTTCCTTTGTTCTGGGATTACGACCCTTTCTCTCTGCACGCTCACGCACCTCAAAGGTGCCAAAGCCGACAACCTGAACCTTATCACCGGAAGAAACTGCCTCAACTATAGATTCTACTACAGCATTAAGTGCTTTTTCAGAATCCTTTTTTGAGAAGCCAGCTTTTTCGGCAACTGCGGTAACCAGTTCTGTTTTGTTCATAGTAATATTACCTCCAAAATGATTTTATGTCAGCAGTATTTGTTAAAACACTGCGAACTATACTTCCTTTGCTTTTTCCCAAAGAGCGTCAAGCTCTTTAAGGCTTGCAGAGCTCATGTCCAGCCCTGCTTCCTTTGCGGCTTGCTCCACAAGAGCGAATCGCCGTATAAACTTCTTGTTTGCGGCCTCAAGCGTGCCCTCTGCGTCGCAGCCGAGGAATCTGGCTGCATTCACGGCAGAGAAGAGTACGTCTCCAAGCTCCTCCTGAGCATGGGCGGTGTCGCCTGAGCTTATAGCCTGCTTAAGCTCCAAGACCTCTTCATCCAGCTTTTCAACTGCACCTGAAATATCAGTCCAATCAAAACCCACCTTAGCGGCCTTTTGCTGTATCTTTTGGCTGCGCATGAGTGCGGGCAGTGCTGAGGATATGCCCTCCATGGCCTGAGTTTGGCTTTTTTGCCCCTTGGATTTTTGCTTAATGCTATCCCAGTTGCGCAGAACCTCTGCGCTTGTCTCTGCTATAACCTCTCCAAATACATGGGGATGGCGCAAAATAAGCTTTTTGCATATTCCGTCTGCCACTTGGTCAAGGTCAAAGCTGCCTATTTCACGCTCCATTTGGCAGTGGAACACCACCTGTAACAGAACATCGCCCAGCTCCTCACACAGCAGAGCCTTGTCGCCGGTATCAATAGCCTCGGCGGCCTCGTAGGCCTCTTCAATAAAATTGCTGCGAATGGACTCATGGGTTTGCTCTATATCCCAAGGGCAACCGCCCGGGGCACGGAGCATAGCTACGATTCTTATAAGGTCTTCTACAGAATAGCTTTGTTTAAATTCAAAATCCAAATTCAACCTAACTCCTACAATTCCTTTTCTTTAATGCCTTAAAAATACAAGAAATTAAAAACTTTATATATTTTACCCTATCCAGCGCAGTTTTTCAAGTGTTTTTGCAAATTTTTCCCCTTTTGGCAGCATTAAAATGTCTTCTTTGGTAATTCCCTTAATTAAGAATAGTGAAATTACATAAACAATGCCTGCAATAGCGATAGAAATTACTACATTTAGACGAGAGTGCATAAAATGGCTAATTAAACCATAAGAGGCAAAAGCAGCAATTCCGCACAGAGCACCTGCAATTAAAGGCTTGAGAAGCACCGAAACAAAGTTGACCTTTGAACCTGTTGTGCGCACAAGTATTACCATACTGCATATAACTATAAATGAATAGCAAGCTAAGGTTCCATAGGGAGCACCGTTAATGTTAATTTCGGGTATGCCAACCAGAGTATAGTTTAGTGCAAGCTTGATTGCTGCGCCTATAAGCATTAGCTTAACGGGGGTATCCTGCTTGCCAATGGCCTGTAACATGCTGTTAATGGGTGAGAGGAAGGCGTTAAACAGCACAGCCACGCCAAGAACGGTGAGAAGCGGAGCGGCTATTGCAGCACCGCTGGGGTTTTTGGGATAAAGCAGCTCCAGTATAGGGCCGGCAACGGCGACAAAGCCAAAGCCGCAGGGCACGGAAATTAATATGGTTATCTTCATAACGGAGTTAATGCTGCCCTGCACTACATCACGCTGCTTGGCCGCCCAGGCGGCCGCCAGAGCAGGCAGTGCGCTGACTCCCAAGGCCTGTGTAATGGTGGGGATAAGGTTAAACAGGTTGAGTGCCAAATTGTAAACGCCGAAGAGATACATTGGCACATCGCCGCCTTTGGCGTTTTCAAGTGAGATGAGCCCGTTGTAAAAGCCTCTTAGCTTTTCTTCATCAATATGCCCCAAGCGGCTTTGAATGGTAAAGGTATCAATAAGCTGGGTGACGTTCATAACAAGAACGCCCAAGGCTATTGGAACGCCTATTCTGTAAAGGGTTTTGAGTATCTGGCTCTGCTCCTTTTCTTGCGGAGAGTTGCGCAGCTCCCTTTCGGTTATGCCGTCGCCCACGGTTTTGTAGCGGAACATCAGGTAGATCATACCCAGCATTGAGCCTAGGGTTATGCCCAGTATAGCCGCCGCCGCCGCATAGGGGTAGCTGGCGTAAACGGCATCCTTTGCAGTGTCAAAGCTTTTGCCGAAGAACTTGCCTGTAGTGTTAAAGGAATACTCTGCATAATATACAAGCCCTATGGCCATTCCAAGGCCGAGGAAGAGCTTGCCCAGAGCCTCGATAATTTGGGATATGGTGGTGGGCGTCATGTTGCGCAAGCCCTCATAATAGCCCCTGTATATGGACATAATGCAGCAAAACAGAATAGAGGGGGCAAGGGTTATAACACTGTAAATAGCATTGGTTTTGTTAGCCATATTGACATATATAAAGCCTGCCAGCACCATGGCTACTGTTCCAAAGATACCTGCTGTAAGCAAAACCCTTGAAACAACCTGCTTGATTTTTCTAACATCCTTAAAGCGGCCTAAGGCGGCATTTTCAGAAATCTGCCTTGCTATAGCCGAGGGGAAGCCTGCTGTTGCAAGCACATAGATAGGAAGGTATATGCTGTAGGCTGTAGAGAAATATCCCATTCCTGTCTCTTTAATAGCACCCGCCAAGGGTATTTTAAATAGAGCACCTATAACCTTGACCATAATAGCACCTATGGTTAAAATAAGCGCACCTTGCATTAGCGATTGATTGCGGGAAGAGCTTTTCTTCTCTCTCATTAGAACACTCCTTCACATTTTTAATACTGTAGTCCAACTAAAAAGGACGGCCAGTAAGAAAAAATAACTTTTACATTATACATCTTAGGCTAAGATATAATATGAAGATTTTGTTAAACTTAGGACAATCCTATAACTTTTTCTATTAAAAGGCGTAAATTCTTTTGAAAAACCACGCCGTTTTCAACAACCTCTTTATCATTTGGGGGAGTTTGGCACATTCCGGCGGCCTTATTTGTAATGCAGGAAAAGGCCAGAGTGTTAAGTTTAAGCTTGGCTGCCGTTATCACCTCCCCAACGGTTGACATACCCACAGCGTCCCCGCCCAAAAGCCTTATGGCACGTATTTCGGCAGGGGTTTCATACTGCGGCCCCCGCATATAAAAATAAGTGCCCTCTTTTAGCTCTATATCCAGCTTTGCAGCACAGTTCTTTGCTAAGCTTGCAAGCTTGGGGCTGTAGGCATGATTCATGCTAAAAAAGCGTTCGCCCAATTCCTCAGGCTGCGGGCCCTCCTCAGGGCCTTCGCCTGCAAGCTTGATATGGTCGGTGATTAGCATGATGTCACCCACATTAAAGCTCTCATTAACGGCACCCGCCGCATTGGTTAGAATTAGCGTTTTAACTCCGGCGCATTTAAGCATCCGAATTGGAATAACGGTTTGAGAGTAGCTGTGCCCCTCATAGGCATGAAATCTGCCGTTTAAAAAGGCAACTCCCTTGCTGCCCACCGTGCCCAGCAGAAGCTCGCCCCTGTGGGCGGGATTCATAGGAGTGGGGAAGCATGGGATGTCCCTGTAAGAGAGCCTGAGGGGATTCTCAAGCAGCTCAGCTATGCCTCCGAGACCGGAACCCAGCACAACAGCGACCTCAGGTTGTACACCGCCCCCATGTTTAAGTATATATTCAGCACTTTGTAAATATTCGCAGTAATTCAATGCCTTATGCTCCTTTTAACAGTAAATAGACATTAGATACTGAAACTCAATATCTAATGTCTAATACCAACATACAGTAGGGACAGACCTAGGTGTCTGCCCAGATTGCCGTAAAATGCCCATTTTTGGGCAGACACTCAGGTCTGCCCCTACCGGCTAACACGGTTAATAGAGATACACAGCTTAGATTTTAACTCCGCACCTTGCGCAGAATATAGCGTCGGTTGAGTTATTGTAGCCGCACTGCTTGCACACTGCTTTTTTAGAGAGCTTTGCGATTTTCTCGTTGGTCTCGTCTAAACGCTCATAAAGGGCGTCTACGCTCTTTATACATTCAAGAACCAGGCCTTCAACCTCGTTTTCTTCCTTTTTAGAGTCGTAAACTATTCTGCCCAGAGCCTCATATCTCTTGCTTATTTCAACGTTAAGCTCCGAGGCCTGTATGCGCAGCTTGGAGATGTCTACAAGCTCACTCGCCTTTTTGCCAACCACAGTAGCAGCGGTTTTGGCGTTAACAACAACATCCTCTAAAATTCCCATTAGAAAACCTCCCTTTTGCTTTAATGTGGATATTTTACCATATATTATAGAGTTTTTCAAGGGCTTGTGTGTTAATTTTTGTTAAGCAGAAGTGAACTTTAAAATCAGCTTGAAAAACACAGGATATTATGTTAAAATAAGCTCACGCCATTTAGTGTAATCAAAGGAGCTACAATGAGACATAGAAAAAAACTGTTTAGTCTAAAAGAGATATATAATCTGCCTGCAAGCGAGAGCCTTTTCTTTAAGGCCATGCGCAAAAATGTGCGCTTTCACCTGCGGCACTGTCCTGAATATAAGGCTCTGCTGGAAGAACTGGGCTTTTCTTTAAGCATGCTTAAAAAACCTGAGGATTTAGCCAAGATTCCGCCCTTGCCCACATCTTATTTAAAGAATCATAGCCTTGTCAGCAAGCCATATGAGCGGCTTCTCATTAAAACCACCACCTCAGGCACAAGCGGGAATCCCACCCAAAGCGGCTTTGATGTCAGCTCTGCGCTCTGTGGGCTTAAAATGTTACTTCGAGTGTTTAAATACCACGGATTACTCTCTATGCGGCGCACAAATTACATAGTTTTGGGTTACCAGCCGGATAAATCCAACAAAACCGCAATGGCAAAGGCCTTAAAGGGTGTGAGCTATCTTGCACCGCCCAAAGAGCTTGCCTATGCCTTGACTGTTAAAAACGGTGAATACGAGCTTAACACACAGGGCATTGTGGATGCCCTATTAAAATTTAGCAAACAAAACCGCCCTGTAAGGATAATAGGCTTTCCTGCCTATTTTAAGCTGTTTCTTGAAGAGCTTGACGAAAGGGGCATAAGGCTTAAGCTGCACAGTAAATCCAAGGTTTTGCTGGGTGGTGGATGGAAGTCCTTTTTTGCGGAGGAAATATCCAAGCAGGAGCTGTTTGACAAAGCAAATAAAATCTTGGGTATAGCTCAGGAGAGCTTTAAGGACCATTTCAGCACAGCCGAACATCCCATAAACTATGTTGACTGCAAGCATCACCATTTTCACATTCCCGTTTTCAGCCGTGTTATAATTAGAGATACAGATACACTTGAGCCTGTGCCTGCGGGGACGCCAGGCCTGCTTAATTTGATCTCACCGCTGCTCTCCAGTGTGCCTTACGGCAGTATACTTACAGACGACATAGCCGTTTTGCATGAGGGCAATGACTGCGGCTGCGGCATTGCCTCACCTTATTTTGAATTGTTGGGCAGAGTTGGCTTATCAAGTATCAAAACATGTACGCAAGCGGCTTCGGAATATTTAAATAAGATTTGAGGTAGTATCAAGGTGAATTTAGTTAACGGAATAATTATAGATGAAGCGGAGTGCACCGCTGTACTTGAGAATATAGAAGATTTGATTCTCAAAACCCTGCAAAAGCCGGCTTTAGATGTTAACAGGGTTATAAATGCCTGTGCCCGCCTTGTTGAAAACATGGAAAGCCTTGAAATAATGCAAAAGCTGCCTGAGCTGGGTATAAATCCTGCCATGGTGCAGATGTACTCAGCACAGATTAAGGAGTCGCTTGGCGGCGAGGCTATACGCAGGAGGCTTGAAATTGAACTTGGTAAGGGATTTGACCTGCCTAAGCCACTAAGATACTCAAGCAACGGCGCAGAGGCAGAGCAAAGGCTTATGCCCGTGGGTGTGATTTTTCATATAACAGCAGGGAATGTAGACGGATTGCCGTTTTTAAGCCTTTTAGAGGGCCTTTTAACAGGCAATATAAACATAGTCAAGCTGCCTAAGGATGAGGGCGGTATAACCGCCATGCTCTTAATGGAGCTGTTTAAAGCTGCCCCTGAGTTAGCCGAGTATGTCTATGTGTTTGACTACTCCTCCAAAGACATATACGCCATGAAGACCTTAGCGGGGCTTGCAAACGCAATTGTTGTATGGGGAGGCGACGAGGCTGTGAGTGCAGTGCGCCGTCTGGCCGAGCCTAACACAAAAATTATTGAATGGGGTCACAAAATTTCCTTTGCCTATGTAAGCAAGGCGGGGATAAACCAAGCTTCACTACAAAAGCTGGCGCAGCACATCTGTCTTACCAACCAGCTGTTTTGCAGCTCCTGTCAGGGTATATTCCTAGAGGATGCAAGTGAAACTGACATAGATGACTTTTGCAAGCTGTTCCTGCCAATATTGGAGCAGGCATCAAAAGAGCATTCCCTTGCGCAAAGCGAGGTAGAAAGGCTGTTTATTCAGGCGCAGTCCACCTTGGAGCTGTATCACCAAAAGCTGGAAAGGCGAAAGAGCGGTAAACGCATATTTAAAGGCAAGGCTTGCAGTATTACAGCCTGTAGCAACAGCAAACTGGAGCCCTCCATCATGTACCGCAACCCATGGGTAAAGCCAATGCTTAGGCAAGATATACTAAGGCTAAGGGCGTATAAATCATATCTTCAAACAGTTGCGCTTATCTGTGGGGAGGAAGAGCACACAGAGCTTGCGGAGCTGCTGCTCAAGGCGGGTGTGGTTAAGATTTCACTGCCCTTGGAGATGTCCGATTATTCCTTGGGTGAGGCACACGACGGAGTGTTCCCTCTGAGGAGCTACACCCGAATAATCTCAGATTTTAAATAGCAAACAAAGTCCCCCCGTTCAGCCTTTATGGTTGAACGGGGGGAAGTGCTTAAGGACTAAATATGATTATTAACTGTAGCGTCATCCACCGCACCGCCATAGATATAAACCGCATGGGGGGCGAGCTCCTGTATTGCGGACTGAACATCGTCCAAGGTCTGGTCGTTTTTCAGCAGGAAGAGCGGTGCGCCTATCTTTGCGGAATAGGCTGAGCCAGCCAGAGCGTCGGGGTAGTTTGTACCTGTGGTTAGGGTTACAACACTGCCTGTGAATATTGATTTATACTCAGCATTGACTGCAACCGCAGTGGCGTAGCGGTTGCTGCCGGAGAGGCTTTTAGTGCTTGCAACTCCATAGGCTGACTTTAAATTGTCTGCTACCGCATCACTTATGCCGCCGCCAACTATGGTGACATCTGCAATGCCTGCGGATTGAATATACTTGCCTGTGTCGTCATTGACCTTTGCTGTATCGCCCTTGTTGGTGAAGAGTATGGGCTGCTGCAAAATACCCGCAACAGGTGAGACAGAGAGCGCATCGGGGAAGTTAGCACCGTCTGCCAAGAATACGCTTGTGAATTCAACACTGTCTGCTTGGAGGGCTTTGGCTACCTCGATTGCGGTTGTGTAACGGTTGCCGCCCGCAAGCCTTTCGACCTTAAAGTTGAGCCCTTCAAGCTGGGTGTAAATATCCTTGTTAACAGAGCTCTCGCCGCCAATTATTATAATATGCGCAGCTTTTAATGCGTCTATTGTGCTTAAAACAGTGTCTTCTAAGGTGGTTTTGCTGGAGCTTAGCAGGATAGGTGCATCATAATGCGCTGCAAGCGGAGCCGCTGCAAGGGCATCTACAAAGTTTGAGCCACTGGCTAAAATTACTGTGCTTGCGCCCTGCGGCCAGCCTTCGAGGGCTATTGTGTTGGCAGTGATTATTCTGTTGCCGCCTGAAAAGCGGGTGATAGTAAGCGGCTCCCACACTGCGTACATCGTGGTGTCAGAGGAAATTGTTATGCCGGTGGAGGCATTATGCCTTGTTCCCTCGGCGGAGTTTTCTGCCCAAGCAGTGAAGAAATTCCTGTCCAACTCAATGGCTTCAGCCAAGGTAAAGCTTGGGTTCGCATAGGCGGTAATCAGATAACTGTTGGCGGACTGTGTCCCTGTCTGATTGTCAGGCGCTAAATCTCCGCCGTTGGCGTCGTAGGAGAGGGTCAGTGTGCGCTGATACAGGCCATAGAGGGTGGTATCAGCAGTAAGACTGCAGGCCCTCCGCCATTAACTGTCACCGCAGCGTTAGCGGCAGTTGCCGTGCTCCAGCCTATGGAGCTCCAATTGGTGTAGGTGGATTGCGTTGGAGCGGTGAGGCTTCCGCTGGTGGCCTTATTGTAGATGGTAACAGGCACTGTGCGGGTTTGCTTGGTGATTCCGTTATAGTCAATAAAGGTTCCGGTAAAGGTCTTCTTATAAATGGCGTAAAGTGTAATATTTTCAGTTCCAATATTTAGTGAAGCAAGAGCAGCTGTGGCATCTTTGCTAGTGTTCCAGCCCACAAACTCCCAGCCGGCTTTCGTGGCCGTGGGGGTGAGGTCAACAGCGGAGTTTTTCATTAAAGAATACGCTGTCTTTGTTGCTGCTGTACCGCCGTTTTCGCTGTAGTTATAGGTGACAGATAGTATTGCACTTACCTGTGCTGGAAATGGAACACCCTTGCTGGTGCTTGTCCCATTACCAAGCTGGCCGGTAGTATTTTGACCCCACGTCCAAACAGTTCCGTCACTTTTAATTGCAATTACCTGATAATTTCCCGCCTCAATAGCCGTTACATCAGTTAGGCCCTCTACTTGTACAGGAGTTAGGCGGTCGATGGTAGTGCCATCGCCAAGCTGGCCTTCATTATTATGACCCCACGCCCAAACAGTGCCGTCGCTTTTAAGCGCAAAGGTTTGATCATATCCCATTGAAACAGCCGTTACATCGGTTAGGTCTTCTACTTGTACAGGGGTTAGGCGGGTGGTGGTTGTTCCATCGCCAATCTGGCCATAAGAATTAAGCCCCCACGTCCACACGGTGCCGTCGCTTTTAAGCGCAACAGAGGTTGAAAGGCGTTGTTATATAGCCGTTACATTGCTTAAACCAACCACCTGCACAGGAGTAGCACGGGGAGTGATTGTTCCATCGCCAACCTGGCCATATGCATTACGCCCCCACGCCCACACGGTGCCGTCATTTTTAAGTACAAGGGGAGTATAATCTCCCGCTACAATTGCTTTAACATTGGTTAAACCAGCAACCTGCACGGGGGTGCGGCTGGAAAACCCTTCGTAACTGTTACTTCCCCACTCCCAAACAGTGCCGTCACTTTTAAGCGCAAGAGTCTGAATAAATCCCCCAGAAATAGCGATTACACGGTAAGGCCGCTTATCTGTACGGGGGTGCGGCGGCTGGTGGTTGTTCCATCGCCAATCTGGCCATAAGAATTCTGTCCCCACGCCCAAACAGTGCCATCACTTTTAAGCGCAAGGTTGTGGTTGTAACCCGCTGATACAGTCGTAACGTTGGATAAACCGCTGACCTGTACAGGGCTTAGGCGGTTTGTGGTCGTCCCATCTCCAAGCTGGCCGAAATCATTCTGTCCCCATGCCCACACGGTGCCGTCCTCCATTAGCGCAATGGTGTGATACTGCCCGCCAGACACCATGGGATTTGTTTGAAATGCCTCATCGGCAGCATGTGCATTTAACTGCACACTCTGCGCCAGCGACAGCCCCACCGCAATAAAAGCTACCACCAAAACCAAGCTTAAAACCCGCTGCAAACTCTTTAACACATATAACACCCTTTTCAAGTTTATTATTCCAATTGTACCATAAGCAACCAAAAATGTAAACAAAAAAATATGCGGTTTAACACCACCACAAGGGCAGATATTAAACCGCATAAAAATGTTACTTTGAATTAAATAATAATACAAATCAGCCCACTGCAGCCCTCGTTAATAACACGCTCTATGGTCTCCTGCAGCTTGCCTCTTGCGTCGCTGGGCATCTTGTAAAGCTTGTTGTGCAAGCCCTCGTTAACCAGCTCGTGCAGAGATTTGCCAAAAATGTTGGATTCCCAAATCATTGCGGGGTTCTCCTCAAAGTCCTTAAGCAGATACATCACCAGCTCTTCGCTCTGCTTTTCGCTGCCCACAATGGGAGCTACCTCTGTGGTAATATCCGCCTTAAGCATGTGGATAGACGGGGCAGAGGCTCTAAGCTTAACGCCGTATCGGTTGCCCTGCTTCATAAGCTCGGGCTTTTCAAGGGTAAGCTCATCAATAGAGGGCATTACTATGCCGTAGCCCGTGGCCTCAACCTCTTCAATGGCCTGTGCAATCTTGTCATACTTCTTCTTGATTTCGGCCAGCTCCAGCACAGACTTAAGAAGTCCGGCCTCACCGCCTATATCAAGCCCTGTCTTTTCGCCCAGAATCTGATAGAAGAGGTCGGGTTGGAGGTCAACAGAGAGCCTAACTCCGCCGTTGCCAAGGTTGATTGAATCCACATTTGACCTTGTGATGAACTCGCAGCCGGAGACACCGTCGTTAAGAGAGGAGACCTCACGGATTTTCTTGATGTCGGAGGAGGCCTTCTTTAATGTGCTGAATATGATGGAGCGCAGCCAGTGGTCCTTCTCAAGACCGGCCAGCCAGTGGGGAATGTTAACGGCTATGCTCTTAACGGGGAACTCAAACAGCACCCTAGAGATGATGT
>JAISYX010000082.1 GCA_031269595.1 Oscillospiraceae bacterium | reverse complement strand
CTTTGGATGAATTTGATAGTTTTATGCAAAGCATCATCCAAAATGGAGCAGTTTAACCTGAGAAAGGCTGCGGAGCAGGTGATTTGTGATGAATGAGAGAGAATATCAGGTTGAAGTGTCACGTGCGTCAGCAAGAAAGCTGGCTGCGCACGTGGCCTTTCTTTCACGTGTTAATAATGCCGCCGCTTGGCGGTTACATAATGAGATTTTAGAGGATATACGCAGCTTAAAGGATTATCCCTCAAGCTATGCATACTATGCTTCTAAAAGATTTCCTGAGCGAAAATTACATAAAAAAGTGAGCGCAAAGCGTTATTTGATAGTGTTTGCCATAGAAGAAAGCAATAAGCTTGTTACTGTTGTGGATATTCAAGATTGCCGGCAGGATACGGATAAAAAGCTAGCGTGACAAAAGAACCGAGAAATAAAATTCCTGTAGCTTTGCAGCAGCCTCGCTTACATCATAGCCATTGCTTAGCACAGAAGCAAAGCCCACATGCTGCGCACGTAGGGTGCTTTTGGCGGCTTGAATGGCCGCAGCTGCCCACTCTGCGGGAGCTGCTTGCAGGCTCAGCCGCTGCACCAGAGGCGAAAAGCAGACCTCGCTGCTTATTACATCTGATATGATGCAGGGCAAATCGGCCGCCTGAGCCTCAACCAGCGTGACAGGCAGCCCTTCATAGCGGGAGGGGAACACCAGCACATCCATGGCTTGCATTAGCAGGGGGATGTCCTTCCTAAGGCCTGCGAATATCACAGAATCAGTCAAGCCCAGCCTTGCGGCTTTTGCTTTTGTCTCATCCAACAGCTCGCCGGCTCCTGCCAAAATCAGCTTGGAATCAGGTTGCATATTGTGAATTTCATTAAATATATCCAGCAGATATGTGTGATTTTTAGGAAAGGAAAACCGCCCCACATGACCGATAAGAAGGGTGTTTTCGGCTATGCCTAATTCCCCCCTGAGCTTGCTGCGTGCTGCCTGATTTATCCTGTATGCAGGGGTGTCAATGGCGTTGGGCATTATGCGAAAATTCGCCTTGTTAACAGCATTTTTGCCATAGAGCCATAGCCCCGCCGCTCTTGAACAGGCACAGAGATAATCAGCTTGAAAGCGTATTGGATATTGCAGAATATTCTTTGCCAGAGCAGAAAATCCTTCACCGGCAGAAATGCTGTGACTGTGAGCTATAGCAACAGCCCCGCTGCGCTTTGCCTCAGGCAGATAGAGCGCAGCTGTGCTGCGCAAATGTCCGTGCACTATAGGGTAGGGGTGCTGCTTCAAAAATTCACGCCAGGCGGATTTGTAAGCGTGAATATTACCGTTTTTTAGCTTGGGCAAGCGGTAAATATTGCCGCCCAGCTCCTTAATTTCAGCATCATAGGCGCAAGTTTGCTCCACGTTAACGGCAAAATCAAAGCAGATTTTGTCCCTTTCAAGCTTGCGGAACAGGTTCATAACCATAGTTTCTGCCCCGCCTATGTCCATGCGTGAGAACACCTGTAAAACCCTTAAGGGCTTGCCATTATTATGCATTGATTAAATCCCTTTTACATACTTACGATATTCCGGAAGCATACCAATTTTCTCTTCCTCAAGGTTGTCCGGCATTTGAATAAGGTGGTGGCTTGGAATGTGGTTGCCCTCAATAAGGATAGGCCCGGCCTCTGAAAAGGCTATATCCCAGCCCACATAGCCCAGCTGGGGAATTTTCTCCGCCGCAGCTTTGGCCAGCTGGAGGCACTCCTGCCAATAGGGCACACTAAAGCCTTCGAACTTTACACCTGTGTCAGGATGAGAGGCATACTTATGCCCCTTTTTGTCGCTTGCAAGGCGTTTGACTATGCCTGTTTCTGTGTCTATCCAAGCGGTGAGCCCCCCTGCGTTAAGGTTATCCACCACATTGCCGCCGGAGCCGACCCGCAGCATCATCTTCATAACAACCGCTTTGCCGTTTGAATCCAGCACAGTTGCGGCTCTTACTGTGTTCAATGAGTGGGGGTAAATATGAGCCATTTGGCTATTTTGCTTAACAAACTCTTCAATTATACCTATATGCTTTTCCTTAAAGAGAGTGTAAAGCTCCTCGACATTACTTGTTTCTGAAATGGTAACCTTTTCAACGCCATCCCCTGAATTTGAGGCGTCAGGCTTAATGATAATGGCATCAAACTTGGCTATAAATGCGCTGAATTCGGCCAAATCAGCCTGTTTAAAATTGAGCCACTCACGCCCTATGTACTCAGAATAGTATTCATTAAATTCAGTTTTGTTAGCCAGAATATGGGCATAGGCTTCATCGTTGAGCAGAGCACGGATTTTGTTGCTTATGGTGCGGGTTATAAAAGTGCTGCGCTGTGCGGGGGTTAAAGAGTAAAACCGAAAAACCTCATAATCCACATAGCCCGCCCCGTATTTAAAGCCGCACTGAGCCATGTCCAAAAACAGCTTGAGACTGTTACGCCCTGTGCTCTTGTGTATCTTTTTAACAGATGCCCACATGTGCTTGTAATCCATAGAGGCGACTCTTTTAATCAAATATAATACATTAGCCAATCGTTTTCATCTCCTAACAGCATAGTTAAATCATATGGAGTGCCCTCATAAACCAGATTAATCCAGTTGGTAAAGAGCAGATTTGCATGTGAACGCCAGGTGTTGAGCGGCGTTTTTGCAGGGTTATCGTCGGGGAAGTAATTGCAGGGGATATTGGGCTTAAGATTGCGGTTTATGTCCCTGAAATACTCATTTGCCAGCGTTGTGCTGTCATATTCAGAATGCCCCGTTACGAAGAAGCTGCGGCCTTTAATATCCGAGACTATGTGCACTCCGGCAATATCGGAGTAGGTGAGCAGCTTTAAATCGGGGTGCGCCTCAATATCCTCACGCAAAACGGTGGTGTTACGGGAGTGGGGGGCAAGAAAAACATCGTCAAAGCCCCGCACAAGGGGGTGCAGAGGCTCTGCTACGCAGTGGGAAAACACCCCCGAGAGCTTTTGCTCCAGCGGATGCTTTTTAATGCCATAGTAATAATAAAGAGCGGCGCAAGCTCCCCAGCATATGTTCAAAACAGAGTAAACGTGGGTTTTAGCCCACTCCATAATTTCGCAGAGCTCCTGCCAATACTCCACCTTTTCAAAATCCAGCTGTTCAACAGGTGCGCCTGTTATAATAAGGCCGTCGAAGAACTCGCCCTTTACATCCTCAAAAACCTGATAAAAATCAAGCAAATGGCTTGTAGGCGTGTTCTTAGAGAGATAGCTTGCAGTTTGCAGCAGCTTGACCTCAACCTGTATGGCAGAGTTGCCCAGCAAACGCAAAAGCTGAGTTTCGGTTTCAATTTTAGTGGGCATTATGTTAAGCACAAGTATTCTAAGCGGACGTATATCTTGCTTGGCGGCACGCTGCTCGGTTATAACAAATATATTTTCACTTTCAAGAATTTTACGGGCAGGCAGGCTGTCGTTAATTTTAACAGGCATGGTTGGGGACATCTCTGCGCACTGCGCAGCCTTTCTGGTAATATCTTTACTATTTTAGCACAAATTAAAGGCAAAATCAACTGTTTTTAAATAAGCCCTTGAAATGCAGCAAAAAATCTGGTATAATAGTTCGGAAACAGCAAGAAGGTTAGAGCGCAGGCACAACAGACACTTTTTAATAAGTTGTTGGTGTGCGGGCTCTCTAACACATGGTGTTTAGTCTAGCTAAATAATTAAAGGGGTATTATGATATGAATATTTTTCAAACTCTTCAATATGCAGGTTACATTCTGGCGGCCGCAGGAGCGGTTATTCTTCTTATTTTAATTTTACTTATAGTCGCATTGGCTCAGCTATCTAAAATTAAAAAGGCTGTTAAGCCTAAGGCGGTGGGCTCTGCCGGAGCGGCCTCTGCACCTCAGCCCAACATTCAGGCGGGCATAAGCGGCGAGATTGTAGCAGCAATTGCAGCAGCTGTTGCCTCACTTGAGGATGAGGGCGTGAGCTACTCTATAAGCAGCATTAAAAAGGCAAAGAAAACTACTGCAAGGCAGCTTAGAGGCAGGCCTATTTGGGGCACTATAGGAGCTATGGAGAGCACCAACCCATTTTAAAAGATAGCTTAATACAAAATTTATACGGTGCACTCTTGCACACTAGGTGCAAGAGTGCATTTTAACGTTGTGTGGAGGTTGATTATGAATTTACAGGAAGTTTTTAAATCCTTTATAGGCAAAAATGAAGTTATATCGGTGTATTGCAATCCGGAGGATGAAT
>JAISYX010000076.1 GCA_031269595.1 Oscillospiraceae bacterium | reverse complement strand
CCCTTGCGCTGCTATAGAACATCTGACCTTGTTCCACTGGATTGCTTCGCACACCACACTTTACTGTTCTTGTAGCTTGGTTGCGTGCTCGCAATGACGCAGCTTTTATGGTTTCAAAGTCATTTAGTGCACCACTATAACTTTGCGGTCAATATATGTGAGTACGTGAGGAAAGTTTCTCTCTTTTCAATGGTTTATTGCGAGTAACCTCTTACCTCTTACTTCTTGCCTCTTGCTTCTTAATATCATTGTTGTCTGTCATTATTTTACTGTCAAATATTTTAAACTTTTCAGCGTATTGTCTGTAGCCCAAATTTACCAGCAGATACACCCAAAAGAAGGGCCACAGCCTTGGTTTGCGTATATCAAAGCGTTTGATTATGCTTTTAAATGAATAGGCCTGCTTCCATGCTTTGTGTATCCCCGCCTCCAACTGCTCCTTGCTCATGTTTTTGGGCAGGAACACGCAGTGCTCAACGTCGTAAAGTGACCAGCTGCGCTCTGTTATGCGCCCCTCCTGCTCCAGCTGAGTGTAATAATCCGTCTTGGGGAAGGGGGTAAATATGGCAAAGCGGGGCAGGTCTATTTTTATCTCATTTGAGAGCTCCACAGTGCGCATAAACACATCTAAGCCATCCTCATCTGAGCCAAAGGCAAAGCAGCCCATAACCATTATTCCGTGCCTGTGGAGCTTTTCCATTAGCTCCTTATATTTTGAGGGCTTGTTAAAGCCCTTGCGCATCTCCTTTTGACTGCCCTCGTTTACAGATTCAAAGCCTATTAGCAACCCCTTACAGCCGCTTTTTTGAAAGAGTGCAACCAGTTCATCATCCAGCGCAATGTCAGAGGTCGTCAGGCCAAACCACCACCTTTTAAGGGGAATCATCCTTGTAAAAAGCTCCCTTGCATAGGCTATGTCAGAGAGCAAATTGACATCGGGGAAAATTACAGGCTTGCCTCTCAGTGCCTTGACCTCGGCTATAACCTCCTCAACTGGACGTGGAATAACGCAGTGTCCAAAGGCCTTGGGATAGGCGCAAAAGGAGCAATTGAGATGGCAGCCCCTTATAACCTCCACCGTGTTAAGGGTGATGTATCTCTTGCGCTTAAGCAGCTCCCGCTTAGGAGTGGGGCGGCCTGCAATGCTTTTTAGCTCCTCGTCAGAATAGTATTCTTTAATACTGCCGTTTTTGTAATCCCGCAAAAGCTGCGGCCAGGTTCTGTCTGCTAAGCCGATAATCACGCTGCTTGCGTGCTCCTTGGCCTCCTGAGGCATAAGTGAGGGGTGAGGCCCGCCCAGCACAACGGTTTTGCCTAAGCCTCTGTAATAATCGGCAAAGCGATAAACCCGCTCGGCTGTGCCCGTTATGCAGGTTATGCCTATTATATCCGCATCTAAATTAAGAGGGATAGGCTCGGCTGATTCATCATAAATTTGCACCTGAGCATTAAGCTCCTCAGGCACAAGAGCCGCCAGCAGAGTTAGAGTTATAGGTGCATAGTGCAGGCTCTTTGCAAACAGACCGTTGTATCTGTGCATTGCCCCCGCAGGGGCAATAAGTGCAATTTTCATTACAAGCACCCTGCCTTTCTTGTATTCCCCATTCTATAAAAATGAGGCAACTGCCATTAAAATATACATAATTACTATGGCAAGGGCTATGCCTTTGCTCTTGCCCAAGCCGCCCAGAAGCAGGGCTTCTGCCCCCTCGCCCTTTATTGAGTTACGGTATGCAGGCACAACCATAAGTGCTATTATAACAGCGGTAGCTCCCCCTGCCAGCTGCATAAGGTCAAGAAAGCCCGAAACAGGAAGCATAGCCAGAGCGAAGCATGGCAAGGTTGCAATGAGCCAAGAGAGGCGGTGTCCTGCCTTGAAGAAGCTGCCTGTCATATCGCATAGCTGTAAGGAGATAGACCAGAAGGTGCTAAGCATGGCAATAAATATGAAGAGTGAACCCAATATATTAACCACAGGTCCAAGAGCCGCCGCCCAGCCCACTATAGCCACCTCTGTAACAGGCTGTGAGGCATACATGGAGGCGGCAATTACAATAAGCGTAACGGCAAGATTTATAAGCAAGCCCAAGCACACCGCCAAAATAAGCCTCTTGCGTGAGCCCTTAAGGCCGGAGGCCGCCTGTGGCACTGCAAACAGCGATGAAAAGCTGAACATTATCATACCATAAACCGCAAGGAGGGGCGAGGCTGAGGAGCTCTCGCTAAACAGTCGCAGCTGCCCTTCTCCCCTGAAGCTTAGCACAGACATAGCTCCAAGGAAGCAGAGCAGAATCAATATTGCAAAAACCTCGTTAACAGCAATCCTTTTTAATCCTAAGAACACAACAAAGGCCGCTATGGCAAAAAAGATTAGCTTGCCCGCATACACGGGCATAGCTGTGAGTTGGGAGAGTATCTCCCCTGAGCCCACCACATAGGCCGCCAAATTGCAAACCAGAGTAACCGCCATCAAGATATAAAACATCGCAGAGAGCAGCTTCTTGCCTTTAAAAAGATGCCTTGAAAACACAGTGAGCAGCTCACCTGAATAATCGGTTCTAACCGAGAGCTCCGCCACCATAATGTGCAAAATAAGTGTTACGGCATAGGCCAAAACAGCAATGCCGCAAGCGGGTAAAAAGCCTGTCCTTTCAGCTAGATAGGGCACAGCCATAACGCCGCCGCCTATCCCCGCACCCGCCACAAGGCAAACTGCTTCAACAAAACCAAGCCTTTTCAATATCTCACATCCCTTTGTGTTAGTGGCTTTATTGTACCATTTAATTAGCTTGTGTGCAAGAGGTTAATGTATGCGCTGCTCAATAAACTTAGCAACGCCATCCTGCGTATTTGCGCCGATTATGCCTGTCGCTTTTTGCTTGACCTCCGGCTTTGCGTTTTCAACCGCATAGCATTCATCGCTTGCCTCAAACATGGGCAGGTCGTTTAAATTGTCGCCAAATGAAACTACACGCTCAAACCCGTAACACTCACGCAAAAACTGCACAGCATTATATTTTGAGGCCTTGGCAGAGCAGACCTCCAAATACCAGTAGCCCTCCTCATAAACATCACGATAAAACTCGGCGTGGAGCCCCTCTGTTGACGCAAGTACTTGATAAAGCCCATTAAGAGCCTCTTTTGTGTCGCAGACTGAAAAGTAAATGATTTTGGACTTGGTCAGCTCATTAAAGCTTTCAAGCTTTGTAAACCGCTTGTAATATTTCTTCTGCCGCTCCTCAATAAATTGCTTGGAGTGCTCTGTTTCAGTGCGTTCATAATAGGTGCTTAGCACCTCATCTTCAAGGGTGAAGATAAAGCCCGAAACAGGGTGTGCATTAAGCTCTTGCAGCAACACCTCCGCCGCAGACTGCTCCATATAATGCGTTTGCACATATTTTTTAGACTGTATATCAAAAACAGATACGCCGTTCATCAAAACAATTGGTATAGGGAGTGTGACATCTTTTAAAATATGCTGCACAGTTGCGGCGGTTCTGGCGGTGGCCACAGAGAAAATCAGCCCACCTGCCGCAGCTTTGTTTATAATGCTCTTTGAATATTCAGAGAGCTCTGCACTGCTGTTTAGCAGCGTGCCGTCTAAATCAGATATGTATAGGGTTTTCATGGTGACTGCCTTTCTGTGTCTATATTTTAATGGCTCTATTGTACCATTTAATCGGCTTGTGTGCAAGCCTGCATAGCAAAAAGCCCTAACCTGTTAGGTTAGGGGGATGGATGATGGACATTGTTTGTAAGTGTCTGACGAAAAAGATGAAAAAACAACAAGTGAAATATCGCTCTGCGATGTGAATTTTTTGCTTACGCAAAAGTTAAATTTGTTCGTGCGACCAAGTGAAATTAAATAAATCCTCAACACGCCGCAGCGTATTTCACTCGTCGAAGACGAATTTCACGTTGCAGACATTTCACAAATCCGACAGGATTTATTTAGTTGAGCCGCCCAAAGGCGGCTCACGTAAGGGTCTGACTAAAAAGATGCATCGCCTACGAGCGGGTTAGAGAAAAGAGAAAAACGAAAAGAGAAGAGTGAAGAGTACAAACCGGCAAGCTCGCACTTATTTTTCACTTTTCTCTCTTCGTTTTTCACTTTGGCGATTTATCGCCGATTTGTAAGGGTACTCCGAAAAAGATGCGACACCTGTGGATGGGCAGCGAAGAGTGAAAAACGAAAAGTACAGATCGGCAAACTCGTTCTTATTCTTCACTCATTGTGCAATTCCTCCTATTTAAGCCCAAGGGTTGATTTTTCTAATGTCTAATGCAAGATGCTCCAAGTCTGGATATACATTGCTGTGCCCAATACCACAAATAAACAACTCATTGAAAATACTCTTTTTACAACCATGGGGGATAATAATCTCAAAAAGCAAATTTTCTTTTTCTTTTTCTTTTTCTTTTTTCTTAAGTTCCTCGTGAATTTCAGTCAATCGCTTCACAGAGCTATGTACGGTGAAAACAGATTGTTGATTGTATACCCTTACGTCTGTTTCGGTAGGAAAGCAAGCAACAATGGTGTCGTTGCTTTTCAAATATCTTTTGTGTCTGCGTTTCCGCTCACCGCCAAGACAAAAATATCGTCTCGGATGATATTCTCGGAATGCGGTATAGACTACATCTTTGACAGTGTTATGGTGCATATGATAGTAGTCATATTCAAGATCAGCGTATCCGTTTAATGCATCAGGTGCAAGCATCCTCTTCATCATGTTTTTCGAAATTTTGAGTTGCAAAATATAGAGCATAAAGCGGTGATCTTGACCAGTCAAGTAGCCGCGTGTGGAGCCCATAGTGTTGCATAATAGTCAACCATGCCGAAAAATCATCCATTGCAGGCTTGTTTTGCAGAAAACTACTCGCATAACTTTGAAAATTATTTGTGCTATATCGCTCATGCGTGTAAAACTTATCAAGGGTATCAAATTCTTTCAAAGAACGCTGAATACCCGGAATAAGTGGCCAATCGGCAACACCATGACCTCTATACCAGAAATACTTGCATTCATAATTGGTTAATTCGACAACTCGTGTGATATATTCAGCCAATGAACACACTTTGATGGTTTCCCCGTCATATAGTATTCTTTTTTCAGTTTCAAGATAATCCATCACATTAATCCTCCTATGATTTCTATGGCGAACAGTCGTGTAACCGTTGCTGTCAAATTTGCGTTGTCGGTTAGTGCATGTGGGGCTGATTCCGCATCCGTGTCGATGCGATGCCCACCTGTGGGCGGGGTAGTGAAAATGAAAAGAGAAGAGTGAAAAATACAAACCGGCGAACCCGTCCCTATTTTTCACTCTTCACCTTTATCTTCGGCGATTTATCGCCGGTGTGTAAGGGTCTGACGAAAAAGATGCAATATCCAACACCGCATTGCAAAGCCGTTTTTTCACATATTTCTCCATGGCTGATAATCAATCTGTCAACCCATCCATTTTTTCCAAGAATCTGTCAAAATCGCTTTGGAATAGCTCGTCCTGAATGATACGGTATTTCTCAAACTCCGTGAGAGCAAATGAGCGGGCAACCTCAGCAGTCACTTTGCCGTTGTCATTTAGCAATTCTCGCTCGTTGAATTGCAAAAATGCGTTAAGCCGTGTTTCCCAATCGTGCATAGTCATGGGGATTTTTCGCCTTGTCATATCTTCGGCATAATCTAAATACATTGTCACAATGCGCTCTAATCCTTCAAGCTCCTCTTGTGACAGATAGTTTTTAGCTATGATTACATCGGTTGATTTAATTTTTCCGTCCGGGGCATCCTGCCAAGTTGTCAGCCCCATATTTTGCTTTTTTGCATTCGCTCGCTCCAAAATTAATTCTGCGGCTGTATGCATATGAATTGCCCAATGCAGTTTGTTTTGAACGTTAGCATAAAATCGCTTTGTAGCCTGCGCCGTTTTGTCATAATCTACAGAAGTCGCATAAATATCAGTTATTTTCTGATAAAATTTTCTCTCACTCATTCGAATTTCTCGAATACGTTCTAGCTGCTCTTCAAAATATCTATCGGTGAAAGTATGTCCATTTTTTATGCGCTCATCATCCATCACATAAGCCTTAATTGTGTATTCCTCAATTACATCGGTAGCCCATTTTCTAAACTGAACAGCCTGTTCCGAATTAACCTTGTATCCAACGGCTATTATTGCCGATAGATTATAATTCTTTGTGTCATATGATTTGCCGTCTGATGCAGTTATTCGAAAATTTCGAATAACTGCATTTTCTTCGAGCTCACTGTCTGCAAATATTTTTTTCAGATGATAATTAATGGTGTTGGTTTCCACGTTGTATAGTACGCCCATCATCTTCTGTGTGAGCCAAACATTTTCATCAGAATAAATTGCATCAACATCGCCCTGACCGCTTGCTGCGATAAAAGTTAAGTATTCCGCTGCGCTCGACCGTATACTAATTTCTGATTTTCTGTTTTTCATGGACTCACATCCTTGCTTTAATTTGATGATGTTTTTATTATACCTCATGCCTCTCCAAAAGGCAACGCTTTTTGCAAAGAAGGTGTTTTTTCCGTTGGTGTGTGCTATTTCGCAATCCCTATTATTAAAGCTTCACCTCGCACTCACCGCCCAATCTCCAAAAAATCTTAATCCTATCTTTCCCCAGTACCTTGACGCAGCTAATCATCTGGCGTATAATTGATTCATCCCACTCGAGTGGGCGATCTTTCAGCCCGTCCACTATTGTGAAAATATCACTGAGCCGTGACTGTTCAGCCAAATCGTGCGATTTGCTGTTTTGTACCTGTTCGATTTTTTCTTTCAGTACCGTCTTTTCGCTGTATAAAGCAGCGATTTGGTTGTCATAATTCCCTTGGTTGCCGTCACCCGCCTCCAGCACAATCAACTCGCCGATAGTGCGGTCGATTTCGATGATTCTGGTCTGCATTGCGAAAGTGTCACCCTCGCCTACCTCGCCGCTCAAAGCCATTCCTATGTGCATTTTTAGGACCTCCAGCGCAGATGAGTCCGTCAGGGCAAGTTCTTTTATTGCATCTAAAATTGCCGATTGAATCACACTTTCCTCAACCGAAACCGATTCTTGGCAGTACTTTTTGCCGTAATCCAATCGGCTGATGCAACGCCAGACGATCTTCTTTTTGCCGTTTTTGCTCCATGTGCAGCGGCGGTACGGGGTGCCGCAGTGACCGCAGCATAGCAGCTCGGTCAAGGCATATTTGCTTGAATATTTCCCCTGCTCGGTTTTGGTTCCGATTTCCTTGACCTTGCGCTTGCCGGAACGCCTCGCAAGTTCCTCCTGAACCCTATTCCAGACAGGTTTTTCGATAATTGCCGGATGATTATCGGTTACATAATACATTGGCAGCTCGCCCTGATTGATTTTGGATTTGTGTGAAATACAATCCTCAATGTAGGTCTTTTGAAGTACCGCATCGCCGCAATATTTCTCCTGTTTTAATATTGATTTTATCACCTCTGACCGCCATTTTCCTTTGCCCATCGGCGTGGGGATTCCGTCTGCTGTCAATCCGTCAGCAATATCCTGAAAGCTTCGCCCTGCCAAAAAATTATCATAAATTCGGGTGACAATAATCGCCTGTTCAGGGTCGATTTCAGGCTTTCCGTCCAACCCCTTCCGATAGCCAAGAAAGCTTTTGTAGCTGATTGCTACATTGCCGCCTTTTGCGCTTTTTCGCTTGCCCCATTTGACATTTGCGCTGATATTTTCACTTTCGGCCTGTGCCATTCCAAAGTGGACTGTTAACATAAATTCGCTTATTGTTTTGCGGGTATCAATCCCTTGAGTTTCAAAGATGATGCCGATTCCCATTGATTTTAACAGCCTTGTATGCTTTAATGCGTCAAGGGTGTTACGTGCAAAACGCTGAGTAGATTTTGTGATGATTAGGTCGATTTTGCCCTCTTTACAGTGGCGTATCATCTTCATAAATCCCGGGCGTTTTGTGGCACTTGTTCCGCTTATCCCCTCGTCTGAATATATGGAAACTAGCGTCAACTCAGGGTTTGACATAATTTTATCAGTGTAATAATCGCACTGATGCTCAAAGCTGAGCTGCTGTTCATCTTTTTCAGTGGACACTCGACAGTAGGCGGCAGTGCGAAGCTGCCTACGCTCCTCTTTAGGCTTTGCAAATTCGGGCTTTGCGGGTATTATCCTGACAGTTTTTTGAGCCTGCATGGTTTCCATAAAATTACTCCCTTCCGACAATTTGCTGATTCTTTAGAATTAGGTTGACTCCATCTGCTGACAAAGTGATTTTTGATGCGATTTTATTAAACAATTCCTTAGAAAAAGCCGAAAGCAGAGCCATTTGTTCAAGCTCCGCCTTCATGATTTTAGATATATAATGTGTGTTATCTATATGTTTATATTTTTCGCTTGCCAGTGTGAAGATTGCCGCCCTAACTTGTTCTTTGTCAAAAGCCAAGCTGTCCAGCTGCCTTGAAACCTTATTGCTAAGCCGTTTTATCTCAATTGGAGGCTCGGATTCAGCTTCGTGCAGCTTGATTAAATCGGGGTTGGCTATCAGCATGTTTACCAGTGCTGTTAATTCATCAAATAAGTCCTTATCGCTTATCTCAAAAACCGCCTTACAATCAGGATTATCGCATATCCACCGCTCGAAAACTTTCTTGCGAATATCATGTCTGCGGGTCATTTTTCCTCCGCAGACGGCGCACTCGGTGGGGCAGGGCAGCTTGAAGTTGTTAGTCACATTCCCCTGATTGTTATGCGCATTTTTGACCTTTTGCGCTTTCTCATAAACCTCCTCACTGATTATTGCAGGGTATAAATCGACGCCAAGATACCGCCTGTCCTCAATGATTCGCTTGATGCGATTTTTGTTCCAGTCGAAGCGGCCGTGCAGAAATTCAACCTTTTCACACGCTAGATTTTGTGCTATACTTAATAATGATAATCCATCGAGATAATCGCTGAAAATCCGCTGTACTATCAGCTTTTCTCTCTTGTTTATAATAACTTTTCCATTACAAATCTCATATCCAAAGGGTACTGTCCGGTTGCTCATGCCCTGCACCTTCTTTCCCTGCGAGATATTGTTTCGGTCAGCTCCAGCCCGCCTATGAGGTGAAATTTTAATTCGGTGCAGGACACCGCCGTGATTTTGGTTATAATATCATTAAACAAGGTTTCGTTAAATCCTATTTGTATATCATTGATTTCGGACAAAATTTCATCAAGTTTTTTGATTTGGTCTATCATTTCATCATTCTCATCGTCGGCCAATAATCTGCGCCGCTTGGTTCGCAACCCGTTCACTTTTTGGTTTACAGAATTGCTCTGGGCGGTAAAATCTGCATCATCTAAAATCCCCTGCGTGTGCAGCCGTGCAATGACGAGATTTTGCTGGTTAAGCTCTGCGATTTGGCGGTCGACTTCGTAAATTTTGCTTTGAATCCCATTGTGACGAGTTTGCATTTGTTCAAGCTGACAGATCATTGGCGAGAAAATTTCTTTTCGATTCGCCGTTAATTTGCACACCAGCAGAGTAAAAGCATCTTGAAGCTCGAGCTCTGAAAACCTGATTTTTTCACACTTTCTTCGTCCGCTGACGTGGTATCCGCAAAGCCAGTAGGCAGTTTCGTTGATTATCATTCTGCGGAAATAGTGCCCGCAATCATTGCAAACTATTTTGCCTGTCAGCGGATATTTTTTCTGTGGCTGGCAGTCTTGGTTTTTGCTTGCTTGGAGATTTTGCGCTGCATCAAATGTTTCTCTGCTAATAATCGGCGGATGGCTGTTCTCAATGTAATACTGCTGTTTTTTCCCACGGTTAAGCCGTTTCTCAAAGGGGAAGGTTTCTGTGGTGTACTTCTTTTGAAGCAGCGAATCTCCGATGTAGCGTTCGTTGTTGATTACATAATCAATGGTAAATGCATGCCAGAGATTTTTGCCGTAGCGTTTTTTGATTTCCTCTGCGTTTAGGATATTTGCGATGGCTTGC
>JAISYX010000086.1 GCA_031269595.1 Oscillospiraceae bacterium | reverse complement strand
ATCAATTAGCCGCCTAAATTGGTCTAAATCTAATGGGATGATATTAGTTTTACCACCATATAGGGCAAGATTGATTTTATTCAATCCATAAAAATAAGTTACTGCGGTTGGATTGAGTGTTGGTGCAATAAATAGACAGTAAGCCTCTTTGCCAGATTCAACCCTTAGTTTACCAAAATGTCGAGCGACGGACTCGCCCTCCGACTCAAACTGACGTTGCCCTGATTGCATAGTAACTTCAACTGAAAGAACAAAGTCGCCATAATCACATTCAATGTCGGGTCTATTACCGGCGGCGGTGGACATAGGTTCACCCACATCATCTACTCGAAAATTACCCGTTATTTTTCCCCCGTCTAACATTGTCATTGCGCGCCAAGTATTCCATTCTAACATAAGCGGAGCATCGTAGAGGTCTCCAGAATCAATATCGTTGAAAGTTTCGTCAATTTCCGAATACAAGGAGTATGACTTTAATTGCTCAACTTGTTCATCAATGACTGCCTCACGCTTTTTCAGTATGAGTGCATCTCGAATATCTTTTAGCTCTTCAACAGTCTTGTCAGTGAGGTCTCTGCGTGTAAAATCATCAAGGCGCATCACTATGTCGATGATATTTTCTTTGCTATCAGTATAAAGAGCGGGAAATGCAACATCAAACAATTGAGCTTTGAAATCATCGGCATTATCTAAAAACATAGGATTTCTCTCAACAGTTTGAAGCAGGTAA
The DNA here is from genome assembly GCA_031269595.1 of Oscillospiraceae bacterium. Lineage (GTDB taxonomy): Bacteria > Bacillota > Clostridia > Oscillospirales > Acutalibacteraceae > JAISYX01. The sequence continues at coordinate 7,340 of JAISYX010000086.1, read as the reverse complement.
TCCACCTCAATAAGTTTGTTTTGAAAAAAAGAAATTGACCGACCCTTATGTGAAATCTGTATCAGTCCTGTATAACGCAAATATCGGAAACAAGCATCGGTATAATCACGTAAATTGCTCTTTTGAGTTTTAATAAATTTGCTTAGGCTTGCATCTTTTGTCTGCCTAGTTCGTGTTTCACCGCTAGCAATTCGGTCACTATAGATTGATTCTATTTCTGATGACCACGTTTTTTCTGCAAAATGCTTATAGCGTCCTATGTGCAATTCCCTTTCGGCTCTAAACGCAAGAACAGCCGACTTTACTTTTTCAAATAGTCGGTAGTCAGTAAGTTGTAATGCAAATATTTTGAACTCATCAAAAGTTATAGAGCCAAGTTCCCTTATCAGCCGCATGATTTCTAAGTATGGGCGAACCCAAAATGCGCCTTCAACGCCTTTGTTTTCTCTATGATATGGGGACGGCAATTGAAATTTCATCAATTGCCGTAAAAACACCTCTTGTGGGTGTTTCCCATAAACTAGTTCATGTCCAGCGGGAGTAAGTGAAACTACAGGCTTTAAATCTACAAATCCAAGTGCTTTTGGAGCACGAGTAATCCTATCCCGTGCGCTTAATGCTTTGTTTTTTGGAGAACCGTTTCCCTCAAAAAAATCGCAGTTTGCCAAAGCATTTATAAATGCAACCTGACTATTCTCGTTCCAAGTAACACCTTGAAATTGCTCGTGCAACAAACGTATTTCTGGAATCATCTTCTCTGGTGTGCGAGGCGATGTTGTAAAAAACAATGCCTTGTTTTTTATTTGTCCCACAAAGACGCCTCCTTTAATAGTTTTTAACGACTAAGTGTAGTTTGTCGTTATTGAATCGATTTCTAATATTGACAGCATAGTTCTTATAATACTCATCAAATATAAAGTTACCGTAAAGTTCTTCGGTTAGTTGGGTTTTTCCAATGATCATTAGCGCACGGCACGGTAGATTCAGAAAGTCAATTGCCAGTCTACGGTGTTCTTCTTCGTCGAAACCATTCATCATATCTATATTGCCATAATCATTGAATACACAATCGTATGGTGGATCAAGAAAAAGAAAATCGTCCTCTTGTGCCATTCCGAATATCTCATTGTAATCTACATTAAACAGTTCTGCTGTTTGTAGAAGTTCACTGTGCTGCGGAGTAATCAGTCGTGTGTTAAAATTGGGATAACGGCCAAAAGGTACATTATATTCGCCACTATTGTTATAACGAATCATTCCAGAATAAGCTGTTTTATTTATAAAAAAATATAAAACACCATCAAGATAGGTTTCATCTGGATGGTTAAATAAATCTCTAATTTTGTAATACAAATCTTCGTTGGCATTTGGAACTCGTTCGTCTGGGCGTTCAGCTTTCAACTGCTTAAATGCAAGCTGATTTGCATCGTACTGCTGTTGCAATTCGTTAAGCTGCTTGCGCAATTCGGGGTATTGATTTTTCAGTTGCGAATAAAACGTTATCAAGCGTGTGTTGACATCGTTAATAATTGCATTCTCAGGTTCCAAATGAAAATAAACTGCACCTCCACCCAAAAACGGCTCAATATAACGATTAAAGTCGTCGGGTATGTATTGGAGAAACCGAGGGATTTCCCTTGATTTTCCTCCCCTGTATTTCAAAACAGGATTCATCATTTTCCCTCCTTGTTGCGAATAGTTATCGCTCAAATTTCCTTATGTTGGCAATATCGCAATTAAGTGCATTGCATATTTTTAAAATAATGTCGGTGGTAACATTTTCACCCTCTTAGTAGTACCTCTAAACAGTATAGCGCAAAAGATTGCGCTTTGCAATATGAAATTTACGCATTACGAATTAAAACCGAAAATCCCTCTTACCGCTGCCCATCTCATATAAATACCTCTTAGCTGTCTCTCTGGCCTTGGGGTTGGGTATGTTCTCCAGCTCCTTTAAAATCAGAGCCTCGCCCTTGCTGCGGGTCTCTTCGTCTGCGTAATCCTCCAGATACTCCTTTAAGGTGATAAGTGCATTTGGGTGGCAGCAGTTGGCAATCTGCCCCGATTTAAGCAGAGCCATAAACCTGTCGCCTGTGCGCCCCTCCCTGTAGCAGGCCGTGCAAAAGCTGGGGATAAAGCCAAGCTCCAGCAGCCAGTTAACCACTTGGTCAAGGGTGCGCCTATCCTCTACATCAAATTGAGCGGAGTTGTTCTCCTCGTCCTCTTCCTCCACATAGCCGCCCACGCTGGTGCGTGAACCGCCGCTTATTTGAGAGACACCAAGCTCCAAAACACGCTCACGCACAGCTTTGGATTCTCTTGTGGACATAATCATACCCGTATATGGCACAGATATGCGGATTAAAGCAACTATCTTTTCAAAAATTTCATCAGAGATAGAGTTTGCAAATTCATCGGGGTTAATATCGTCCGCAGGACGAATACGGGGCACGCTGACAGTGTGAGGGCCAACCCCCTTGGCGGCCTCCAGATGCTCGGCGTGCATTAGCAGCCCGACAAAATCATAGCGGTAAAGGTTAAGCCCAAACAGCACACCTATGCCCACATCATCTATGCCGCCCTCCATGGCTCTGTCCATGGCCTCGGTGTGCCATGCGTAGTTGTGCTTAGGCCCTGTTGGGTGCAGCTTTTCGTAATTCTCCTTGTGATAGGTCTCCTGAAACAGGATGTAGGTGCCTATTCCCGCATCGTGGAGCTTCTTGTAATCCTCAACCGTGGTTGCGGCGATATTCACATTAACCCTGCGGATTGCACCGTTCTTGTGCTTGATTGAATAGATAGTATTGATGCTCTCAAGCACATACTCCAGCGGATTGTTAACAGGGTCTTCCCCCAGCTCAAGGGCAAGCCTCTTATGACCCATATCCTGCAAGGCCATGGTCTCCTGCCGTATCTCCTCTTGAGTGAGCTTTTTGCGCCTGATGCCTGTATTTTTTTGATGATAAGGGCAGTAAACGCAGCCGTTAACGCAGTAGTTTGAGAGGTAAAGCGGGGCAAACATAACAATTCTGTTGCCGTAGAACCGCTCCTTTATCTCCTTTGCAAGGGTGAACATGCGCACGTTGAGGTCAGGCAAATCGCACTCCAGAAGAACCGCCGCCTCCCTGTGTGTAATACCCTTCATCAAAGCAGCTTTTTCCAGTATCTCCTCAATGAGTGCCCTGTTTGACCTGTTCTCTGCGGCAAACTCAAGGGAGGCCTCAATTTCTTCATGGCTGATAAACTCTTCCGCTTTTGCGGATTTAACATTGTACATTATTGTTTCTCCATATCTGCCCCTACTTCTCTGTAAGGTCTAAAGCTTTGCGTTTCGTAGGGGATGATGTCCACATCATCCCGTAAACACCTGCGAATTTCGGGAAAACGGGACGATGTGGACATCGCCCCCTACAAACCGTGTGCATTTTTTGGCTTTACAAAGTACTACAGGCTTCAATTAGGCCTTTGCATAAATAGTTTTAGCTGTAACGCCCTCAAGACTGCCCAGCTTGCCGGAAAGTGCGCTTATAACGTCGTTTGAGGCATTAAGCACTATGCTTATAACCCCAACATTTTCTTTAACCTTAGGCAAGCCCATTCTGCCCACGATGTATTCATTGTATTCGTGCAGGATTTCGTTTAGTGTGTTAACACTCTCCTTAGATTCTAAAATAAGCCCTATAAGTGCGATTCTCTCTTCCATTGTAAAAATCTCCTTTAAAAAATTAAGCTCTTGTACTTTAAAGGCACAAGAGCTGTTAAATAACAGTATCCTTCGCCTTGGCACTCGGGGATTTGCCCCTTGTAAATCAGCACGAAAATTTATGTTTATATTATATCACATTTGAGCTAGGTTTGCAAGTGTTTTTTTGAGGGAGCGCATGGCACACAAAAAAATGTAATACTCTGTAATATCTAAAGCTTTACACTTCTTAAAAGGAACGGAATCAGCCCAAAAGCTAACGGCGTCACCTTGGGCGAATCTTGTTCGCCCCCGTGCAGAGCCGTTGCTCTGCCCCGTTTAAGGAGTGCAGAGGGAATCGGAATCCCTCTGCTCGTTTCTTGCGGTGTCATCCAAATCTCTGATTTGGCTAATGACACCCATGCACAGTTGCCCCAAATTTTAATTTGGTCGGCAACCACTGCTGCTTACTTTCTGGGCGAAACCAGAAAGTATGTGCCCGTGCGGCATGAGCACAAGCTACGATATGATTTTGTATGGTTGAGTGATGCTGATTAAGAGCTAAAGTTTACAGTCGAGTTAAATTGTCAAGGTTTAGACATTACAAGGTATTACGCCGTAACAATCTTACTCTCAGCCTGCAAGCTCAGCTTCTCAACTGCGTCCTCACGCATTTTGTACTTTAATATTTTACCAGCGGCGTTCATGGGGAAGGCGTCTGTAAAGTGCACATAGCTGGGCACCTTGTGCTTTGCCATGCTCTCCATAACAAAGTCCTTTACCTCCTGCTCGGTTAAGCTCTCGCCCTTTTTGGGTATGATGCAGGCCATAATCTCCTCGCCATAGGCCTTGCTTGGCACGCCTATAACCTGCACATCAGAGACCTTGGGGTGGGTGTAGATGAAGTCCTCAATCTCCTTGGGATAGATATTCTCGCCCCCGCGGATTATCATATCCTTAATGCGGCCTGTAATTTTATAGTTGCCGTCGGCATCTCTTTTGGCTAAATCGCCTGTGTGCAGCCAACCGTCGGCATCTATTGCCGCTGCGGTGGCCTCGGGCATTTTGTAGTAGCCCTTCATTATATTATAGCCCCTTGCGACAAACTCTCCCACCTCATTATCGGGCATATCCTTGCCTGTTTCGGGGTCGACTATCTTGCATTCAACGCCGTAAAAGGCACTGCCCACCGTGTTAACTCTAACCTCAATAGAGTCTGTAGTCTTGCTCATGGTGCAGCCAGGGGAGGATTCTGTCTGGCCGTAGACTATGGTAATCTCGGACATGTTCATCTTCTCAATGACCTCCTCCATAACCTTGATAGGACAGGGACTGCCCGCCATTATGCCCGTGCGCATATGGCTGAAATCTGTCTTTGCAAAATTGGGATGGGAGAGCATGGTTATAAACATTGTGGGCACACCGTGGAAACAGGTGATTTTCTCCTGTGTGATGCAGGCCAAGCCCTTAGAGGGCGAAAATGCAGGGATAGGCGACATTGCCGCCCCGTGTGTCATGGCCGCTGTCATGGCCAAAACCATGCCAAAGCAGTGGAACATGGGCACCTGTATCATCATTCTGTCAGCGGTGGAGAGATCCATGCCGTCGCCTATGGTTTTGCCGTCGTTAACCACGTTATAATGGGTGAGCATAACCCCCTTGGGGAAGCCCGTTGTGCCTGAGGTGTACTGCATGTTGCAGACATCGTGCTTGCCTGTTGCCGCAGCACGGCTGTGCACTGTCTCTATTGATACCTTAGAGGCTAAGCTTAGGCTCTCTTCCCAGGTGAGGCAGCCCGGCAGCTCAAAGCCACAGGTTATAACATTGCGCAGGAAGGGCAGCTTTTTTGCAAAGAGGGGAGAGGCCTTTTCCTTGCCTGCAAGCTCGGGGCAGAGCTTTTGCACTATGCCTGAGTAATCGGAATCCTTAAAGCCCTCTATCATAACCAGCGTGTGGGTGTCGGATTGCCGCAGGAGGTACTCCGCCTCGTGAATCTTATATGCCGTGTTAACCGTGACAAGCACTGCGCCAATTTTAGTAGCAGCCCAAAATGTGATAAACCATTGGGGCACGTTGGTTGCCCATATTGCAACATGGTCACCGGCCTTAACTCCCAAGGAAATTAAGGTGCGGGCAAACTCATCTACATCCTCACGGAACTCCGTGTAGGTGCGGGTGTAATCCAGAGTTGTGTATTTAAAGGCGCACTGCTCGGGGAACTCCTCCACCATTCTATCCAGCACCTGCGAGAAGGTGAGGTCTATAAGGTGATTTTTAGGCCAGACATACTTGCCTGTTTTGGAGTTATTATCGTAAAGCTTACCGGAGGCGGTATCGCCTAAATCTAAAAATTCGCCCATAAAATTGACATAATGGGGGAACACCACAGCTGCGCTCTCTAAGTCCGGCACGGTGTTTTTAACCCACTCAAGGGTGAGATAGCCCGAATAGTTAAGCGAACGCAGAGCCATTATAATCTCGTTAACAGGCAAATCGCCCTCGCCCATCATTTTATAAATAACCCGGCCCTCTTCAAACAGGGAATCCTTGAAGTGCACGTGCCTGATGTAAGAGCCCAGATTCTCTACAGTTTTAGCGGGAGTTTCCCCGCCGAAACGGAAGGTGTGGTGCACATCCCAGAGCACACCAACGCTGTCGCTGGCCAGTGCTCTAAGCAGGTTGGAAAGACGGATAGTGTCGGCGAACACTCCGTTGGTCTCCACCAAAAGGATAACGCCCTTTTCCTCTGCATGGGGCAGCAGCTCACGGATTGCGGCGGTAACCAGCTCCTCGTCTACAGGGTCACAGGGGGCGGCGGTTCTGTCTGCCAATATGCGCACATAGGGAGTGCCCAGCTCTGCGGCCAGGTCTATATAGCGCACTATCTCGGCCTTGCTTGCCTCTACTGTGTCCTTATATTGCAGACTGGAGCCTGAGGAAATACAGGGGATTTGTAGCCTGAGCTTTTTAAGCTTAGCCGATGTTTCGGCAAGCCTTTCTTTGCTGAAGGGGCTGTGATAGATGTTTAGTATCTCCTCACCAAAACCACGCACCTCTATGCCTTTAAAGCCTAAATCTTTGGCCATGGTGTACATCTCCGGCCATGTAAAGTCGGGACAGCCTACTGTTGAAAATGCCAGTTTCATAATAATTATCCTTTCCATTTTGGGGGCAACTAAAAACGCCCCCTGATTTTAAAATCAAGGGGCGTGAAGCACGCGGTACCACCCTTATTTAGATATTCGTTACCGAATATCCCTTTAGCTCTCAAGCAAGAGCAGGGCATTAACGCAGCCATACGTCCTCCTTTACTAAGGCGCAAAGCCTGTTTAAGGCGGCAACTCGGGGATGAGTTATACATAGAAAGGGTTACATCAGCCTTACACCAAAGCGGCCGATTCTCTGTGCCAACACAATCTATCTTTTTTCCCGTCAAAGTCTTTAAAGGTTTTTATTTAACTTTACTGTTAACATAATAGCGCAGGATTTAAATATTGTCAAGGGGTTTTTTGATTTTTTTGGTTGATTTGACCTTTTTTCTCCTTTGCTACAATAGATTTACGGTTTCAGGCGTGGTAGCCAACCGCGCTGAATCCGTGCTTGTTGTTTTAGCCATAATAAGAGGGTAATTGGTCTGACGAGCCTCCTTTTGGACTTC
>JAISYX010000083.1 GCA_031269595.1 Oscillospiraceae bacterium | reverse complement strand
TTTTGTCCATAATTTCAATTCGGTTAACGACATTGTCTTTTGCTTCCCTTTTCTCATTAATAAGCGTAAGCGTTTTCCTGCTCTTGCTAGGTTGATTAATCTTTAGGTTAACGCTGGTGACAATTCGCCCCTACGAACCTTTAATTACGCATTGCAAATTATGCATTAAAATGCCTATTCCGCATCTTTGCCGCAGCACTGCTTATACTTTTTACCGCTGCCGCAGGGGCAGGGGGAGTTTCGGCCTACCTTGGTCTCTTTTTTGCGCACGGTTTTGTTTACGTTATCTGTGCCGTCTGCGCTGGTAGAGGTCGGCTTTGCAACCTGCTCACGCTTAACCTCTTCATCCTTGCGGATTCTTATTGTAAGCACCATGCGCACAGTCTCCTCACGGATAGACTGGTTAAGCTCATCGAACATGTCAAAGCCTTCAATTGTGTACATAGCCACAGGGTCTTTTTGAGCATATGCACGCAGATAGATGCCCTTTTTAAGCTCTTCCATTGCGTCTATATGATCCATCCACTTGGTATCTACATTCTTTAAAAGCAGCCATTGCTCAACCTTGGGGAATTGCTCCTCGCCCAGCTCCTCACGCTTTTGCTCGTAAACAGACAGGGCCTTGTCTGTAATAAGCTTGGTTATATATTCAGGCTCAAGATTATCCATCTCATCCTCTGTAAAGCTTAGCTCATCCTTTATCAGCCAGCCGTAATAGTAATCCTTAAGGCCTTCTAAGTTCCAGTTTTCAACAACCTCACCCTTGGGGATATACTGCTCCACTATGCTCTCTACAGAGCCTGTTATCATCTTTTGCATGGAGTCGGTTAAATCCTCATTGTTGAGCACCTTATCACGCTGATTGTATATGATTTCACGCTGACGGTTCATAACCTCGTCAAACTTGAGCACGTCCTTTCTTATGGCAAAGTTGCGGCTTTCAACCTTGCGCTGGGCACTCTCTATCATGTTGGTTATAAGCTTGGAATCTATAGGCATGTCCTCTTCAACGTTCAGGCTGTTCATTATAGTGCCTATGCGCTCGCCGCCGAACAGGCGCACTAAATCATCCTCTGCGCTTAGGAAGAACTGGCTTTCGCCCGGGTCGCCCTGACGGCCTGCACGGCCTCGCAGCTGGTTATCTATACGGCGTGACTCATGCCTCTCTGTACCCAGAATAAGCAATCCGCCCGCCTCAACAACCTCTCCTGCGTCCTTTTTGATGTCAATTTTAAAGCTTGTCTCCAGCTCCTTAAACTTGGCTCTGGCCTCTATTATCTCTGCGTTATCGGTATCGCCAAAGGCTGTTGCCTCGCTGATAAGCTCGTCTGTGTAGCCCAAGCGGCGCATCTCTGTTTTTGCCATGTATTCAGAGTTACCGCCCAGCATAATATCAGTACCACGGCCTGCCATGTTAGTGGCTATGGTGACTGCGCCCTTTTTACCGGCCTGTGCTACTATTTCTGCTTCCTTTTCGTGGAACTTTGCATTTAGCACCTCGTGCTTTACGCCCTTGCGGCCTAGGAGCTTGCTTAAATGCTCAGATTTTTCTATGTTAACCGTACCTACAAGCACAGGCTGACCCTTTTCGTGAGCCACAATGATACGCTCTATAACCGCATTGAACTTGGCCTGCTCTGTGCGGTAGAATACGTCGTTTTTATCCGCCCTGACCATGGGGCGGTTTGTGGGGATGTCTATAACATCCAGCTTGTAGATTTCACGAAACTCCTCTTCCTCTGTCATGGCTGTACCTGTCATGCCGGAGAGCTTGGTGTACATGCGGAAGTAGTTTTGGAAGGTTATGGTTGCAAGGGTTTTGCTCTCCCTTTCAATTTTAACGCCCTCCTTGGCCTCTATGGCCTGATGCAAGCCCTCGTTATAGCGGCGGCCAAACATAAGGCGGCCTGTGTACTCGTCAACTATAATGACCTCGCCGTCCTTGACAACATAGTCAACATCCCTGTTCATTATGCCGTTGGCCTTAATAGCCTGATTAACGTGGTGCAGGAGTGTCATGTGCTCAGGGTCCATAAGGTTGTCCACGTTAAAGAAGGCCTCGGCCTTTTCAACGCCCTTGGGGGTGAGTGTGCAGGTTTTGGACTTTTCATCTATGATATAATCTGCATCTGTGTGCAGGGCGTCGTTATCCTGTTTATCGTCTGTCTCCTTAACCTTAACGGGGTGCAGCCTTTTTGCAAAGACATTGGCGTGAGCGTATAAATCTGTGCTCTTGTCCCCCTGACCGGAGATGATAAGAGGGGTTCTTGCCTCATCTATGAGTATGGAGTCAACCTCATCCACTATAGCGAAGTTATGGCCTCTTTGAACCTTATTTTCGGCATAGGGAACCATGTTATCACGGAGGTAGTCAAAGCCGTATTCGTTGTTTGTGCCGTAGGTTATATCGGCATTATAGGCCGCCTTGCGCTCGTCATTTTCCAAATCGTGCACAACAAGGCCAACCTCCAGCCCCATAAAGCGGTGGAGCTTGCCCATCCACTCTGAGTCACGGCGGGCAAGGTAATCATTGACCGTTACAACATGCACGCCCTTTTCGCTAAGAGCGTTAAGGTAAGCGGGAAGGGTTGCAACAAGGGTTTTACCCTCACCTGTGCGCATCTCGGCAATACGGCCCTGATGCAGTATGATACCGCCTATAATCTGCACTGGGAAGTGCTTCATGCCCAGCACACGCCAGGAGGCCTCACGTGCGGCGGCAAAGGCATCGGGCAGAATATCGTCAAGTGTCTCGCCGTTTGCAAGCCTTGCCTTTAGCAAGGGAGTTTGAGCCTTTAGCTCCTCGTCTGTAAATGCAGCGTATTTATCCTCCAAAGCCAGCACCAGATTTAAAATGGGCTGAACTCTTTTGAGCTCACGTTTTGAATAGTTGCCAAAAAGTGTTTTAAGAAAAGCCATAATTTAGTTTTAGACATAGCCTGCAGGCGCTCAATTTAATGCCGCAGCGTATGCCCTTCCTTTCGTAAAATTTCATACATCTTCATTATACTATAAAATAACCCCGTTGCGCAAGGTATTAAAAGTAAAATTTTTTCAGGCTTCGACTATATTTATTTATTCCCTAAAACATTTGCTAACTGTACAATTACTAACTGTACAGTTAGCAAATCAAGCAGCTCTACTAACTATTTTAATATTGTGGGTAATTTAAGCCTCTAACATTCATGCGAGCAATATTGGTTAATAAAGAAAGGCTCTCCATATGGGTAGCTCACCTTTGCCTCTAATTGGCCGCTGCCGTTATCTGTAACCGTGATTATAACAGGATATTCGCTGTTGTCTGTTACCCAGCCGTTGCCAGATTGATTTAGCTCACAGACATAATAGCTGTACTCTCCCGCCTGATTAAAGCATATAGACGGGAACACAATATTGCCCCGTGCGTTGTTTGTGCCAAGAGCTGCCTCTTCTCCCTCGGAATCAAACACCCCAAAGGTGAACATTCCGCTGCATAGGCAGGCACCGCAGAGCCGCTTTGTTGCGCACAGAGCTACACATACAGGGCGGGGCTTGGGAGCAGTGTAAACATTGACAAAGTCGGGGAAGCCGTCGGGGTATTCAACCTGCGAAACCACAAGCTGCCCTTTACCATTATCGGTTACGGTAACTCTTACCCTGTATTCACGGGAATCCGTTTGCCAATTGCCGTCTGAGGGCGTTTTTTCTTTAATTGTATATTCATGGACACCCGCCTCTGTGATGCTTATGGGTGAAAAATCAACATTACCGATCATGAGAAACCCTCTTTTCAATGCGTAATTCTTTGTAAGTTGAAAGTTGAAAATGAAAAGTTGAAAGTTAAGGTGAATTTGCTGCGCAAATTTAATTTAAATATTTAATAAAAAATGCGCAGCATTTCGCCTTCATTTAACCTTATTCGTCTTCATCCACACTGCTTGACGCCGCACTTCTGCCAACAGAAATCTCGTTGCCCTCAGAATCATAAATCGCAAATTCAAACTGACCTTCTGACAGGCTTGCGCCCACAGCGGTTTTGTTTGCACTTGGATAGAAGGTGGTAGGAATGGTGGTGTAGGTGTTTGTGAACTCGGCGTTGCCGTCGGGATA
>JAISYX010000051.1 GCA_031269595.1 Oscillospiraceae bacterium | reverse complement strand
CCGCCCAGAAAGTAAGCAAAGATGCGGGCAGAGGGATTCCGATTCCCTCTGCACTCCTTAAACGGGGCAGAGCAACGGCTCTGCACGGGGGGCGAACAAGATTCGCCCAAGGTGACGCCATCAGCTTTTGGGCTGGGTTTATTTCGTTTTGGCAAGTTTAAAATTTTTAGCCTTAGCACATTGCTATACAAAGACGACAGACGGAAAAGGTTTAACAAGACAACTTATCGCTTAGCTTCTCAAACGTCTTGCGTTTGAGGGATGGGCAGGGGATGCAAGGGGGACGCAACGAGTGTGGGAGCGACGACTTTGCGCCCCCCTTGCTCGCGTCTTTGCTTACTTTCTCGGCGAAACAGAAAGTAAGTGCCCGTGCGGCATGAGCACAAGCTATGATAATATCTTGTTACACATTAATACGATAAAACTAAAACTCAGGAATCATCTAAAATAATATCCTGCTACACATTAATACAATAGATTTAAAACTCAGCAATCAACCTAATTTTTACACTTTGCAAAGTCTACAGCGTTAAATCCCGTGTAAACCCTTGACAAATCCTATTATTCTGCTAAAATAACAATATGTATATATCCAAGCTGAGAGGAAACAGTATATGTTCGAAATAGTCCACAAGCAAGCACTTAACCAATCTGTTACAAAAATGGTTATAAACGCCCCCTTGATTGCCAAAAAAGCAGAGCCCGGCCAGTTTATAATTTTTAGAACCTTTAACTACAGTGAGCGTGTACCCCTTACCATTTCAGACTTTGACAGAATAACAGGAACAATAACTATTATCTTTCAAATTGTGGGGGCGGCTACCTCAGAGCTTAATTTGCTTAATGAGGGCGAAGGCCTTTGCGATTTAGCTGGGCCTCTTGGCCTTGCAAGTAAGGTAGATGGCTTAAAGAAGGTTGCCATTGTTGGCGGCGGCGTGGGCTGTGCAATCGCCTATCCTCTTGCAAAAAAGTTGCACGGCCTTGGTGCGGAGGTGCACTCTGTAATAGGCTTTCGCAGCAAGGAGCTGCTTATACTTGAGGAGGAATTCAAAGCCGTGAGCACAAGGCTTATCACCCTTACAGACGATGGCAGCTACGGCCAAAAGGGCTTGGTTACAGACGCACTGGAGGCTCTTATTAAAGAGGGCAATGAATACGATGAGGTTATTGCCATAGGTCCATTGGTTATGATGAAGTTTGTAAGCCTTTTAACAAAAAAATACGGTATTAAAACCACCGTTTCTATGAATCCCATTATGGTGGACGGCACGGGAATGTGCGGTTGCTGCCGCCTTACCGTGGGCGGCGAGACTAAGTTTGCCTGTGTAGACGGCCCTGACTTTGACGGGCACTTGGTAGATTTTGACGAGGCCATGAGCCGCTCCGGCATGTACAGGGAGCTTGAGCAGGAATTGCGTGAAAAATCCTGCAATTTAATGCAGGAGGTGGCGCAGTAATGTCAAATATTAAAACACCCATGCCCAGCCAGAACCCTCAGGTTCGCAACAAGAACTTTGAAGAGGTTGCCTTGGGCTATACAGAAGAAATGGCCATAGAAGAGGCTAAACGCTGCCTTAATTGCCCCACTAAGCCATGTACCTCAAATTGCCCTGTGGCAATAGATATACCGGCCTTTATACAAAAAACAGCACAGGGCGAGTTTGACGCCGCCTTTGATATACTCAGCGCAGCAACCGCTCTTCCCGCAGTGTGCGGCAGGGTGTGCCCTCAGGAGCTGCAATGCGAGGCAAAATGCGTGCGCGGCTTAAAGGGCAAGGCCGTGGCCATAGGCCGCATTGAGCGGTTTATAGCCGATTGGCACAGAGCTCACGCTCAGGAGGAGCTTGCAGCACCCGCCTCTAACGGCAAAAGGGTTGCAATAATAGGCGCAGGCCCTGCAGGGCTCACCGCCGCAGGAGATTTAGCTCACAAGGGCTATCAGGTTACAATTTTTGAGGCTCTGCACATTGCAGGCGGCGTGCTGGTTTACGGCATACCGGAATTCCGCTTGCCCAAAGCCATAGTACAATATGAAATTGAAAATCTGCTCAAGCTTGGCGTTGAGATTGTCACTAACACGGTTATAGGCAAGCTGTTAACTATAGATGAGCTGTTTGAACAGGGCTTTGAGGCTGTGTTTATAGGCTCGGGGGCGGGTCTGCCAAGCTTTATGGGCATAAAAGGAGAGGGTCTCAAGGGCGTTTACTCAGCTAATGAGTACCTCACCCGCATTAATCTTATGCTGGCCTACAAGCCCGAGAGCCGCACTCCAATTAAAAAGAGCCGCCGTGTCGCCGTTGTGGGCGGCGGCAACGTTGCCATGGATTCCGCCCGCTGTGCCAAGCGTCTTGGGGCGGAGGAGGTTTATATAATCTATCGCCGCAGCATGAATGAGATGCCTGCCCGCCTTGAAGAGGTTGAACACGCCGAGGAGGAGGGTATCAGCTTTAAAACCCTGTGCAATCCCACCGAGATTATTGGGGACGAGAAGGGCAATGCAATAGCAATCAAGTGTGTTGAAATGGAGCTGGGAGAGCCGGATTCCAGCGGCCGCCGCCGTCCTGTGGTAAAAGAGGGCAGCGAGTTTATTCTTGAGGCGGATACAGTGATTATAGCCATAGGCACATCTCCCAATCCCCTTATAAGAAGCACCACCCCGGGGCTTGAAGCCAACAGGCACGGCTGCCTTGTAACTCAAGGCGAGGGCGGAGAAACCAGCCGCAAGGGCGTGTATGCAGGCGGCGACGCAGTAACAGGAGCAGCAACGGTAATTCTGGCAATGGGTGCGGGAAAGAAGGCAGCTGCGGCTATTGATTCATATATACAGATGAAGGATAATTGACAATTGAAAGTTGAAAATTGTGGCTAATTTGCTGCGCAAATTTTGATTAAAGTAGCGTAGACGTTCGTCGCAGCCCTGCCTCCCTCTTGGAGTGAGCTAAGGGGCAGAGAAGAGTGAAAAGTGAAGGGTGAAAAGTGAAGAGTTGTGGCTAATTTGCTAACGCAAATTTTAAATAAAAAGCAAGGGAGGCACTCTGCCTCCCACAAATTGGGCGGGTTGTGTGAGTATGGGAGTTAAGTTACTTCCCCCACAAATGTTAATTGCGGGGAATTTCTAGCTTCTAGTCTCTAGCCTCCAGCAGGGGAAGGTTCTGATAACAAATGAAGTTTATCCACATTGCCGATGTTCACTATGGCCGCTGGTTTGCAGGGGACGCCTCCCGCAGGCGGGAGCTTGCCGATACCTTTGAGTCTATAATCGATTTTGCCAATGAAAACGCAGTCGATTTTATACTCTGTGCAGGAGATTTAATAGAAACCGAGAGTGTAAGTCTTGCGGATTTATACTCACTTAGGGATACCATAGCAAAGGCGGAGTGTCCCTTTTATGCGGTTGCGGGCAACCATGACTTTCATGGTGAAAAAAGCCCCTATAAAAAGCTGGAATGGCCGCCCAACTTCCAGCTCGCACAGCCCGGGTGGGATAAGCTTGTTCTGCCTGATTTAGGCATAGAGCTATTCACCTTTAGCTGGAACAAGAGCACAATGCGGGAGGCAAAGCCCTTCCCCTTCGGCGTTAACCGCCGCAAGACAAGCATAATGCTGCTGCACGGGGATATGGCCAAGGAGAGCTCCTACTTCCCACTTGATTTAGAGGAGCTTAAAAAGCTCAATCTGGATTACATAGCCTTAGGTCACATACATAAGCCCTATGAGCTGGCCGAGGGCATAGTTTATGCAGGCTCTCCCGAGCCGCTGGATTCAAGCGAGACAGGCGAGCACGGCTTTTATTTGTGTGAAAAGAACAAGCGTGAATTCGATTATAGATTTATACCCTGCTCCAAAAGGCAGTATGAGCACCTTAGCATAGAGCTAAGCCCTGAGGAATCTACAGTCAGCCTGACTAAAAGGATACTTGAAAGAACCCTTAAGCACGCACAAAGCAAGGTGTATCAGCTTATTTTAACGGGACATCCCCAAGCCGCACCGGACTTAGAGGCTGTTTTAGCAAAGCTGGAGGAAAAGGGCATTAGTGCAAAAATAGTTGACGAAACCACCCCCGATTTTGACCCTGAAATGCTGCTGCATGAGAATGCCGAGAATATATTGGGCAAGTTTATAGCCTCCTTTGGCCCGCTGGATAGCCTGAATGAGGAGAGCAAAGCCGCCTTAACCATAGGCATAGAGGCACTGCTGCAAACAAGGAGGTCAGAGCTGTGAAAATAAAGGAGCTGTATCTGGATTCCTTTGGCAAGTTCAGCGGTGAGCATGTAAAGCTGGAGGACGGCATTAACATCCTTTTCGGAGAGAACGAATCAGGCAAATCCAGTATTGAGCAATTCATTCAGGCCGTGTTTTACGGCTATTACAAGCGCAATGTAAAAAGCCGCCGTCTGCTGGAGGCCTACGAGCAATATCTGCCCTGGGGCAACCCAAACCGCTATGAGGGCAGGATAGTTATAGAAAAGGACGGCCAAACCTACACCATAGCCCGCAAATTTTTAAAGAATAGCTCAGATGTAAAGGTGTATAATCAGGCGGGTGAGGATATAACCGAGAGCTTCCCCTACAACTCCACGCTGCGGCAGTATGAGCCCGCCGAAAGTCTGCTTGGCCTTAGCCGAACGGCCTTTACAGGCACGCTTAGCATATCCCAGCGCATGTGCCGCACAGATTCGGAGCTTAGCGGCGAGCTGGACGAGCAGCTTGTTGCGCTCTCTCAATCGGCAGACAGCGACCTTTCTGCCCGTGATGCTATCAGCTTTTTAGAAAAGCAGGAGAGCGATATAGGCAGCGAGCGCAAGGCCTCTCCCTACCGCTCCTGCGTTGCAGAGATAGAAAGGCTTAACCGCCAATTAAAAGAGGCAAAGCAGCGTGAGGAGCAGTTTTTTGAGCTGCGCAACGAGATAACTCAGTTTGAGACTGAGGCGGCAGAGCATAACAGACGCAAGCAGGAGCTGGAGCAAAACGCCGCCCTTAAAAAGGCCAAGGCCGTGGAGCGCAGGCTGGAGGCCGCCGAGGCTCTTGAAAGGGAGCTGGAAGAGGTTACTGCGGTGCGCACAGAGCTTGAGCCCTACCGCAATTTAAACGAAACAGAGATAGACGCTGCCCGCCGCAAGGAGAGCATAAAGCACGAGCTGGATGAGCTTATACAGTCGGCGCAGCTGCAAATACAACGCTCTGAGGAGATGGCGGAGGCCATAAGGCTGCAAATTGAAGAGCTTGGCCTCTCTGGTACAAGCATAGAGGTTTTAGAGCACTTTGAAATGCAGCGGGAAAAGGCTCTGCAATACAATCAGGCCACACAGGAGCTGGGTGACCTGCGCAAGCGCAGCGAACGCCAGATAGACAACAAGGATTACAAGCACATCATAGAGGAATACGACAAGGCACAGCTTAAAATAGAAAAAATCAAAGCTCTGCGCAAGCGTATGCAGCTCCTTTTAATTGCGGGGGTAATAGTCGCCCTTGCTGGTGCTGCGCTGGGCTTTCTTGTTAACCCCATACTCTACGCTCTTGCGGCCGTGGGCGTGCTGCTTGCGGCAAGCTACTTCTTTAAGGGCAAGGAGACAGAGGAGAGCGTTAAAAACGAGCTGCTTCATCTGCTGGAGCGCAACGACCTTGCACCCGAAACCGACAAAGAGAGCCTGTTAAACATGCAGGCCGACCAGCACTACCGCCGCCGCTCTGTGGAATCGGATAAGCGGCTCTTTGCCGAAAAGAACAGTCTTGCCTCCAGCCTTATGGCCGAGACACAGAGCTACTTCAGCAAATTCAACCTTAGCCCCTCCCTCTCAGAGATAGACACCCTAATGCCCAAGGTGACAAGGGCAAAGCAGCTCTATGCCGCTCTTGGGGAGGAGGAGCACCGTATGCGTGTGCTGGAGGAGGCTCTGCTGGAAAATGCCGCCCGCTCCCAGGCACTGCAAGGGGACATTCAAGCTGTGCTGGAGGCCTGCTCCTCTGAGAGCATAAGCCAGTTGGAGGAGGCTCTTGCACGCAAGCACAGATACACAGAGGCTCTGGAGAAGGAGGGCGCACTTAAAAGGGAGCTTAGCCGCACACTCACAGAGCAATCTATAAAGGATATGCGCAAGCTGGTGGAGGCCGCTCCAAAGCACGATATACCTGAGCTGCCCCTCTCACTGGAGAGCATTGAGTATGAGCTGGAGACCTTAAGGGTGCAGCTTAGCAAATTGGCTGTTTCCATAGGCTCGGCTCAGGCTAAAATAGAGGCTCTCTCCGCCAATGAAAAAACTGAGGGCGAGCTGCTCTCATTACTTGAAAAGGAGCAGAGCAAGCTGCACAGGCTGCAGCAGCAAAAGGCCGCAATACATATAGCAATAGAGCGCATAGATAACATACAGCGTGAGCTGCACAACGAGTTTGGCCCCAAGCTTAACGCCATGGTGTCAGACTGTGTGCGCAAGGCCTCAAACGGCAAATATACCTCACTGCGCATAACAAGGGATTTTGAAGTCAAGGCGCAAACCAAAGAGGTCAGCACGCCTATTCCCGCCGATTTGCTAAGCTGCGGCACTGCCGACATGATTTACATATCCGCCCGCCTTGCCCTTATCGACTTTATAAGCGGAGAGAACAACAAGCTCCCCTTAATTTTTGACGATAGCTTTGCCTACCTTGACGAATCAAGGCTTGCCGGTGTGCTGCGCCTTTTAAACGAGCGTGTGCACACAGAGCCGGACAGGCAAATACTGCTGTTTACATGCCACAGAAGAGAAGAGCGCATTTTAAACAACGAGGGCATAGGCTTTACCATGGTGAGCGTTTGATAAATTGCCTGTTGCAATTTATCAGTGAAGAGTGAAGAATTGTGGCTAATTTGCTGCGCAAATTTTGATTTAAAGAGAAGACCATTCCTCTCAACGGAGGGGTGCCCTGAAGGGGCGGGGTGGTTTATACGTCCGAAAACACTCCAAACCAACACCTAATCAAGAGCAAGCTAAAAGCTAAAAAGCAAGCACCACGCTCCAAAATTCATAAAAGCAAGAACAAAATACCCCGCAAAAACCACCCTCGTCTTTCGCCTGCGGGGCGAAAGCCTTCCCCTCCGAAGAGGGGAAGTGGGGAGGCGTTGATACTGGTTAAGGCTACCTTCCATACCAAGTCTGCTTGCAAGCAACTTCTAGCTTCTAGCCTCTGGCCTCTAGCATCTAGTCGGCCAAAATAATACATATTTACGCAATATTTAGCACTTGCAAAATCAATCTTTGTATATTGTCTACAAAAAAAGAGAGAATATTATATATGATTTTCCCTCTTGCGTTTGCGGCAATGTTTTGCTATAATGTAAACTGGTAGTAAATTTTCATATTTTGAAAGGGGTTTTTTTAGTGGACATCAAGGATTTGCTGTTCTTTTTAGTTCCGGTTGCCTCAATTGCCGCACTTATTTTTGCAATTGCTAAGGCCGCAGGCATTATGAAGCAGCCGGAGGGCACCGACCAAATGATAAAAATCGCCGGTAACATCCGCAAGGGTGCCAGTGCCTATTTAAAAAGGCAGTACAGCGGCGTGGCTCTATTCTTTTTGGTTATGCTTATCCTGCTTGGAGTTATGGCCTATGGCGATAATCTCGGTTTTCTGCAAACAGGTCTTATCTCTGACTTTGTTCCCTTTGCGTTCCTCACAGGCGGATTCTTTTCCGGCCTTTCCGGTTTCTTTGGCATGAAAATAGCCACACATGCTAACTCACGCACTGCAAACGCCTGCCGCACAAGCCTTAACAAGGGCTTAAAGGTGGCTTTCTCTGCGGGCTCTGTTATGGGCTTTACAGTGGTTGGCTTAGGGCTTTTAGACATCTCAATTTGGTATCTGCTGCTCAAGTATGCATTTGGGCTGGGCCTGCAAGAGACAACGGCCTGCATGATTACCTTTGGCATGGGTGCTTCATCTATGGCTCTGTTTGCCCGTGTAGGCGGCGGCATCTTTACCAAGGCTGCCGATGTAGGCGCAGACTTAGTTGGCAAAGTTGAGGCCGGTATCCCTGAGGACGACCCACGCAACCCCGCTGTTATAGCCGATAATGTAGGCGATAACGTAGGCGACGTTGCAGGCATGGGAGCAGACCTTTATGAGTCCTATGTCGGCTCAATTATATCCTCAATGGCTCTGGCTGTTTCGGCCTTTATGAGCGTTCCTGACCTGCAAATGGGCGGCGTTGTTCTGCCCTTGATTATTGCTGTTGTGGGCGTTTTGCTCTCTATGATAGGCACAGTGCTTGTTCGAACAGGTGAAAAGACAGAGCAAAAGCAGCTCCTTAAGGCCTTGAGAAGAGGAACTAACTTCTCGGCTATTGTTATTGCAATTGCCGCATTCTTCCTTGTTTGGTTCTTGCTGGGCTGGCAGAATATAGGCTTCTACTTCTCTATCCTCTCCGGCTTGCTTGCCGGTGTGCTTATCGGCTTTTACACTGAATATGCCACCTCAGACAGCTACAAGCCCACCAAAAAGCTTGCAGACACCTCCAAGACAGGCCCTGCAACAATTATAATCGGCGGTATAGCACTTGGCATGAACTCTGTGTTTGTCCCCGTTGTGGTTATAGGCGTAGCTGTTCTGGCAGCCTTTACCTTTGGCGGCGGCTTCTTCTCTGCAATCCCGGGCGTTCCCGCTGCATCCAGCGGCCTTTACGGCATAGCTCTGGCAGCTGTTGGAATGCTCTCTACCCTTGGCATTACACTGGCCACAGACGCCTATGGCCCTGTTGCCGATAACGCTGGCGGCATTGCCGAAATGGCAGGCCTTGAGGCTGAGGTACGTGAGCGCACAGATGCTCTGGATTCCCTTGGCAACACCACAGCTGCCACAGGCAAGGGCTTTGCAATAGGCTCTGCTGCATTAACAGCTCTGGCACTTATCGCCGCTTACACCGATAGAATCAAAGAGCTTATAGCCTCTGCCAACAACTTGGATTTCTCTACTCAGCTGGAAAAGGTAGAGGAGATATTCGATAAAACCTTTAACTTAAGCGTTATGAACCCAACAGTTCTTGTTGGATTGTTTATAGGAGCTATGCTCCCCTTCATTTTCGCCGCATTTACAATGAACTCCGTTGGACGTGCAGCTCAGGCCATAGTGGTTGAGGTGCGCCGCCAGTTCAAGGAGATTACAGGCCTTATGGAGGGCACAGCAGAGGCTGATTATGCCCGCTGCGTTACTCTTTGCACAAAGAGTGCCCAAAAGGAAATGATTATTCCCTCACTGCTGGCCATTATTGCACCTGTTGCAACAGGCTTGCTGCTTGGTGTAGAGGGAGTTGTAGGCCTCTTGGCCGGAGCAACCGCCACGGGCTTTTTGCTGGCTATATTTATGGCAAACGCAGGCGGCGCATGGGATAACGCCAAGAAGTATATAGAGGCAGGCAATTTGGGCGGCAAGGGCGGCAGCAACCACAAGGCAGCCGTTGTTGGCGACACCGTGGGCGACCCCTTCAAGGATACCTCAGGCCCCTCTATTAACATTCTTATAAAGCTGCTATCCATGGTTTCTATAGTGTTCGCAGGCTTGGTTTTGGCCTTTAATGCTATAGATTTGGTTAAGGATTTTTATATTAAATAGCTCTGTTTAGGAGCTTACGCACACAATAGCTGTGCGTAAGCTCCTTTGCCCCGTAAAAGGATGTTGCCATATGCCTAGCTTTAGAAACAAAAAATATCTGTACATAAGCTTTTCAATAAGCGATTACCAGTATGTATACCCCTATATCAGAATGCTGGAAAACGCAGGCTACAACTTAAAATTTGATTACTCAAGCCGTTCGTGGAGCAATGCTAATGCAAAGCAAATTTCCTCCTCGAAGGGCTTTATTGTGTTTTTTTCTCAAAGCTGCCTTAACAACCCCAAAATCACCAGCGAGATAAACTATGCCTCCACCTGCGATATACCCTTTGTATCTGTGCACCTGGAAATGGTATCACTAACAGATGTTAAAAGGCGTGTGTTTGATTCAGGCGAGGCTATTCTTGCGTTTACCATGCCCCAGGAATCCGCCTATTTAGAGCTGCTCTCCTTCCTTAGGCTGGAGACAGAGCGCAGGCACAGCTTTAGCCGCCGCTTGGGCAGTATAGCGGCCATAGCCTCGGCGGGGCTTTTTGTGATTGGCTGCATTGTTGCCTTGGGCATTTTATTTAAGGATGCAGGCACAAATGTTGAGCGTTTGACTGTGAGCAGTCCCGCTATTGTCTCTCCTCATGAAAACAAGCTTGAATTGCGCATTGCCTCGGCCTTTGGCCCAGGCGACAGTTCCTCGTCGGCCTATGCCGAAATTGTAGAAAAGTTCCTGCAAAAGCATCCTCACGCAGGGCTGGATGTCAACTCATATGATAATGCCGATTATAACGCCTACAACAGCTACCTGTTTCAGGCTTTAAATAACAAGGATTCTCCTGATGTCTTTACTGTTTATTACGATAGCTTAGATTCACGCAGCGTTGAGCAGCTTAACAGCGCAATAATAGACGTGGAGCAAATACGCAGCGAGTATTCTGAATTTGCAAAGGGCGTGTATCCCTTTGCCCTTGAGAGCTCCCGTGACACACGCTCAAACAGGGTTTATGCCGTGCCTATAAGAGGCTATTGGATAGGCCTTTATTGCAACACCAACCTGTTTTTGGCTGAAAATGTGCCTCTTCCAACAGACTGGCAAAAGCTAAATCAGGCCATTGCCAGCTTCCCCGAAAACGGAGTTGCGCCCATAGCGGCCTCTGTTGGCCGTGCGCCTAATTATCTGGTTGAGAGCCTGATACTTGCAGAGGCGGGACGCAAGGACTTTGAGACCACGCCAAAAACAAAGGCCGACATCCCCATTAGCTGGACAGGCGGCCTGAGTATGCTTAAAACCCTGATGAATGCAGGCGCATTCCCGCAAAGCACCATGATGGATTTAGATTCTGACCTTAGCAATATGTTCCTGCGCAACAAGGCCGCCATGAAGATAGACGGCTCGTGGTTTTGTGCCTCCGCCTCCAGTGTGCAGGATGTGGCTGTAACGCCCTTTCCGGCAACGCCCACAGGGCAAAAAAGCCCAAATGAGCTTATAGGCGGCTATTCTATAGGCTGGGCAATTTCAAAATCAGCTTGGGAAAACCCTGAAAAGCGTGAGCTGTGCATAGATTTTATCAACACAATGATGTCACCTAAAAATTTGGCGGAATTTTGCACGGCAGGCAGTGCGCCCTCTGCACCTGTGGAGTTTACTGTAACCACGCCAAAGATATTTAAAGAGAGCTCCAAGCTCATCGAAAACGCACAGTCCTCAGGGCGTTTTGTACGTCCCCTTTATGTCCGACTGAACGAGCAAAGCCTACTAAAGCTGTATGCAGGAGCAGGAGACATTGCAACAGGCCGCAAAAACCCAGACACAGTGCTGGGGGAGATGTTTTGATAATGCATAATTAATTCGGAATTCGTAATGCGTAATTCGTAATTGAAGGTTAATTTGCTGCGCAAATTTTGATTAAAAAGTTCGTAGGGGACGATGTCCCATATGCACTAACTTAACACAACAACTGCAAAGGGTGTCTGTTTCGTCTTTTTTCAACGCACAGGTTAATGAGCACTTGCTGTATATCTGAAAACATCGTT